>JABMQG010000146.1 GCA_013203365.1 Planctomycetota bacterium
CTCAAGGACCCCACGATCTCGAACGAGACCCGGATGAAGCGCGTTGGGTCGCTGACCCTCGCGGCGGCCGTGCCATCGCGAGGGCTGTATTTGAATATGAAGCTGTTCTTGTAGCCGGCCTTTCTGATTAGCTCGCAGGAGGCTTGGAAGTCCTGCTCGCTTTCGCCTGGGAAGCCCACGATGAAATCCCCCGCCACGGTCAGGCCGCCCACGGTGGCCTTTGCCTCGGCCAGCAGGTCGAGGTACTCACTGACGCCGTAACGCCGGTTCATTGCCTTGAGAATGCGATCGCTGCCGGATTGGGCCGGTACGTGCAGATACTCGCAGACCTTAGGCAGATCACTCATAGCCCGCAGAATTGCCCGGTCGAATCCGCCTGGATAATTCGTGACGAAGCGTATTCTCTCTATGCCCTCCACCGGCTCCAGCATCTCCAGCAGGTCGGCCAGACGGGTCGTTTGCCCCCCGTCGCGGTAGCAGTAGGCATTGACAGTCTGGCCAAGGAGGGTGATTTCCTTGCAGCCCCCCTCGGCCAGGCGGCGGACCTCAGCCAAAACCTTTCGCCCGTCCCGGCTCTGCTCGCTGCCGCGAACGTAGGGCACGATGCAGTACGAGCAAAAATTATCGCACCCACGCTGTACGCGGACGTACGCTTGAACGGCCCCGACCGCCCGGGCGGCCTCCAGCGACTCCAGCCGATCGCCAGTGAGGGCGTCTTGTTCCCGCCGACGCGGGTTTCTCGGCGGCGCCACAGCAAGGCGGCAAAGCCTTGTGCCGGCGACCTCGGCGATCATCTCGTCCAGCCGGTCCAGCTCGCCGGGCCCGCAGACAATGTCTACGCCTGGGAACTGTTCCAGCAATTCCTGACCCTGCCGCTGAGCCATGCAGCCCAAAACGCCTATGATCAAACGCTTGTCGCTCACACGCTTGCGCTTGCATTGTTCGCCCAGTCGCGAGCAGACCTTCTGCTCGGCGTGCAGGCGAACGCTGCACGTGTTGTACAAGACGGCCTCGGCCGATGCGGCGTCGGCGACCAGCTCGTGTCCGGCATCTTGCAATCTGGCTGCGACAAGCTCGCTGTCCAGCTTGTTCATCTGGCAGCCCATGGTTTCCAGGTATATCTTCATGTGGTTTCCGTTCCGACTACATTGCGGATAGGATACCACGTATCCGGCTAAAAACTAAAACCCAAGATGGTCTCGGCCTCACCCGCGCCGGCGCTGAACGCTGAACATTGACAAAGGCAAAGGAATCCCTATGCTGGTCCGCCGTCGGCAACCATTTTAGAGCAGCCTGGCGCATGGCATACGAAGCCGTAGCCGACCGAGCCTTGCAAAGAAGCGTTAGTCGCTCTGAAAGAGGATCTGCTTTTTCGAGGTGTGGGCATGATTATCGGAGTCGTCAGCGAAACTAAAACCGACGAGTATCGGGTGGCCATGCTGCCCGTTGGCACGAAATTGTTGGTCGGCGACGGCCACACTGTCTTGGTGCAGAGTGAAGCCGGGCTGGGAAGCGGGTTTGACAACGAGGCATACACCTCGGCTGGGGCCGAATTAGTCGAAGGTCCCGACGAGATTTTCGAGCGGGCCGAGTTGATAGTCAAAGTCAAGGAGCCCCAGCCGTTGGAGATTGCAAAGCTGCGCTCCGGCCAGACGGTCTTTTGCTACTTCCACTTTGCCGCGGATCACAAGCTCACTGAAGACTGCCTGCGGGCCGGGATTACGGCGGTGGCTTATGAAACGCTGACCGACGATACTGGTCGGCTTCCGCTGCTGACGCCGATGAGCGAGGTGGCCGGCAAGATGTCGATCCAGGAAGGAGCAAAACACCTCGAGCGCCCCATGATGGGGCGTGGTGTCTTGCTGGGCGGAGTGGCGGGTGTGGCCCCGGCGAACGTGCTGATTCTCGGCGGGGGTGTCGTCGGCTCCAATGCGGCACACGTGGCTGCCGGGATGGGAGCCAACGTGACGATCATGGATATCAACCTGGATCGGCTGAGATACCTCGACGAGGTGATGCCGGCCAACGTCACGACGATCTATTGCGACCCGTACGCAGTCGAGCGATACGCCGCCGAGGCGGACCTGGTGATCGGCGCTGTGCTGATTCCCGGGGGGCGCGCACCTCGACTGATCAATCAACGGGTCTTGCAAAAAATGTTGCCGGGGGCCGTGCTCGTGGACGTTTCTATCGACCAAGGTGGATGCACGGAGTACAGCCGGCCCACTACCCACCGCGAACCAACATATATAGTCGAGGGTGTTGTGCATTATTGTGTCGCCAATATCCCCGGCGCGGTTGCACGGACCTCCAGCCAGGCCCTTTGCAACGCCACGCTGCCGTATCTTAGGGACTTGGCCCGCCTGGGCGCCGAAGGTTTTGCCGATTTGGACACTTTCCACTCAGCAGCCATTAACATGCGGTCCGGCAGGCTCGTCAATGCCGCCGTTGCCGAGACCTTCAGCGACTTGCCGAGAGAGAACTGACCCCAGGGCCTCGCGGAAAACTAATCGCCCGGCCCCTGGGGCTGAACGACCTCGAACAGGAAACTTTTGCCGCTGGCGCCGATTGTGACGGTGCTGTTATCGGGCGCTTCGCCGACGAGTATCTTCTGTGCAAGCAGGTTCTCGATCCTCTGCTGGATCACCCTCTTTAACGGCCGGGCGCCGAAGACTTGGTCATAGCCCATCTCCGCCACCAGGTCGCGAGCGTCGTCGGTGACCTTAAGAGATATCTTCCGATCGGCCAGCCGGCGGGCCAGAAGCCCTATCTGAATGGATACGATACCCGCAAGTGCCTCCTTGGTCAGGGCATGAAATACGATCATCTCGTCGATCCGGTTGAGAAACTCCGGACGGAAAGATTTCTTGAGCGCCTCGTTAAGCTGGGCCTCGATTTCCCAATCATCGGCATCTTTTTCGGCCAGTTCTCTGATAAAGTCGCTGGCGATATTTGATGTCATTACGATGATGGTATTCTTGAAGCCGACCGTTCGGCCCTGTCCATCGGTTAGCCGTCCGTCATCGAGCACCTGAAGGAGCACGTTGAACACGTCGCGGTGGGCCTTTTCTATTTCGTCGAACAGTATAACCGCGTACGGCCGGCGCCGCACCGCCTCGGTAAGCCGGCCGCCTTCCTCATAACCGACGTAACCCGGTGGGGCACCGATAAGCCTTGCTACGGAGTGCTGCTCCATGAATTCGCTCATATCGATGCGGATCATGGCGTCTTCGGTATCGAACAGCAATTCAGCCAGCGCCTTGCAAAGTTCCGTCTTACCCACGCCCGTCGGGCCGAGGAAGATGAAGCTGCCGATGGGCCGGCGCGGGTCTCCCAGCCCGGCGCGGTTGCGGCGAACAGCGTCGCAGACTACCTTCAATGCCTCGTCCTGGCCCACGACTCGCCTTCGTAGCCGCTGTTCCATGTCCATGAGCTTCTCTCGCTCACCTTCGACCAGCTTAGCCACCGGAATGCCTGTCCACTTGGCCACCACATCGGCGACCTCCTCGGGCGTGACTTCTTCCTTGACCAGCCCGTTGCCGTTCTTGTGCCGGTCGGCGAGTCTCTCCTGGTCTGCATGTAATTGTTTTTCCAACTCGCCCAGGTCGCCGTAGCGGATGCGTGCCGCCCGCTCCAAGTCGCCGAGGCGTTGGGCCTGCTCCAATTCCGTGCGCTTGGCCTCGATCGCCTGCCGGGTCTGCTTGATGCCTATAAGCACCTCTCGCTCGTTTTCCCAGCGGGCGTTGAGTTGGGTGTACTGTTCGTTCATCTCCGCCAGTCGCTTCTCAAGCGTCTCCAGCCGCTGCTTGCTGGGGTGGTCGGTTTCCTTGCGGAGGGCCTCCCGCTCTATTTGCAGTTGCTGGACCTCGCGCTTGAGCTGGTCCAGTTCGGCCGGCATGGAGTCGTTCTCTATCCGTAGGCGTGACGCCGCCTCATCCACCAGGTCGATGGCCTTGTCGGGCAGGAAGCGGTCGCTTATGTATCGATGGCTGAGCGTGGCCGCGGCTACCAGAGCCGAGTCCTGAATCCGAACCCCGTGATGGGTGTCGTAGCGCTCTTTCAGCCCGCGGAGGATGGCTATGGTGTCTTCCACGTTCGGTTCGGTAACCAGCACAGGCTGGAACCGTCGCTCGAGGGCCGCGTCTTTTTCCACGTGCTTGCGGTACTCGTCCAGCGTGGTTGCCCCGATGCATCGCAGCTGCCCGCGGGCCAGCGCCGGCTTGATAAGGTTGCCGGCCGATATCGCACCCTCGGCCGCTCCGGCCCCGACGATATTGTGCAACTCGTCGATGAAAAGCAGCACCTGCCCGTCAGAGCCGATGACTTCCTCTATGACGGCCTTGAGGCGGTCTTCGAACTCACCCCGGTACTTGGCCCCAGCCAGCATAGCACCCATGTCAAGGGCGATGAGCCGCTTGCCCGCCAGGCCGGTTGGAACGTCGCCGTTGACTATCCGCTGGGCCAGGCCCTCTACAATGGCCGTCTTGCCGACCCCCGGAGAGCCGATCAGGACGGGGTTGTTCTTGGTCCGTCGGCTGAGAACCTGCATGCACCGGCGGATTTCGTCATCCCGCCCGATGACGGGATCGAGCTTGCCTCCCCTGGCCATTTCCACCAAGTCCACGCCGTATTTCTGGAGCGCCTGATACTTATCCTCGGGGTTGGCATCGGTCACACGCCTCGTTCCCCGCAACTGCTTCATCGCCTCTAGCACGTCCTTGCGACTTACACCAAGGGTTTCCAGGACCTCGCGGGCAGAGGAGTCCACGGCCAGCAGTGAGATCAACAGGTGTTCGGTAGAGACGTATTCATCCTTCAGCTGCTCGGCCTCGCGTACGGACGCGAGCAACACCTCGTTGATCGCCGGCGACATCTGCAACCCGGCCTGACCGCTTTGTGTCGGCAGGCGCGACAATTCGCTTTCGGTAACACTCAGCGCCCGCCCGGCCGGCAGACCGACCTTCTCCAGCAGCGGCGCGACGAGACCTCCATCCTGTCTCAGCAGTGCGTACAGAAGGTGTAACGTGTCCAGTTGTGGATTGCCCCGCTCGGCCGCCGCCTGCTGGGCGTCGGCCAGGGCCTCCTGGGCCTTTACTGTAACCTTGTCCATTCGCACGGTGTAATCTCCTCGTTACATGGGGCGCAATGCCAGCCGCTCAGTTCTTGGAAGGCGAACCCCATGCCAGAAGCCGTAACTGCCTGCTGTGGCTAATCGAACGCCCTCGCCAGCCAACTGGCCCACTGCCAGATTGTCCAATACCGATCGGCCGATACGTCATTCCGGCAGGGGCTGACGGCAGGTTCGCATGCCGGGTAAAGAACTCACATGTATTGTAGCTTAGAAAATCACAAACGTTCCTTGTTGCCTGGTTTTGCTGCGATCTTGTTCTCCCGGCCTCCAAGCAGCCGAGCGAGGTTGGAGCGGTGGCGGTAAATGACCAACGCCGGCATCAACAAGGCGAAGACCAGCAATGCCGGCACTTCGGCCAGGTTCTTCCCTCTGAGCAGGCAGGTGGCAAAGAAAAAAATTGGAAACGCCGCGGCAGCGACGATGCTGCCCAGCGACACGTACCGCCAGATGAGCGTCACGGCGACCCACAATGCAGCCGCCGCCAGGGCCGGCAATGTAAAATAGGGCCAGAATCCAAGCAGCACGCCCAGCGAGGTCGCAACGCCCTTGCCTCCTCGAAACCTCAGCCAAAAGCTGAACATGTGCCCCGCTATCGCCCCCAGCGCAACGCCCAGCCAGGCGAGTTGCTCAGCCAGCATCAGCGCCGGTGCCTGGCGGAGGTACACCCCCGCGGCCAGCACCGGCACAAAGCCCTTGGCCAAGTCCAGCAGGAAGCACAGATAGCCCCATTTTCGCCCTATCACCCGGGCGACGTTCGTGGCGCCCAAGTTCCCGCTGCCGTGGGCGCGAAGGTCGATGCCCTTGCTCTTGGCGATAAGTACGGCAAATGGCATCGAGCCGAACAGGTATCCGATTATGGGCAAAACCGCGTAGATGCACCATTGCTGTGATGTCACGATGCGGCGACCTCGTTGTAGATTGCCATCAGTTCGTCCACGTGCCGTGCTATGCCCACTTGGCCGGCGGCGAGTCGGCAGGCCTCGGAACACTGGGCGCGAACAGCCGGCTCGGCCAGCCGACTGAACGCCGTCGATACGGCGGTGACGTCGGCCGGGCTGGGAACGACGAACCCGCCGCCGCCGGTCAGAACCTCTGCCGCTCCGTTGAATTCGGTGGTAACGCTGGGAACGCCGAAGGCCGTCGCCTCCAGTACCACCCTGCTGCACGGATCGTACCAACTCAGCAGCACCACCGCATCCGCTGCTGCATAAATCGGCCCAATGTCGTCAACGGCCCGACAGAAACGTATTTTCCCGGCCACTCCGCAGTTCCGAGCCGCACGCATGCAGGCGGTGCGGCTGTCGTCACCGAGCACGATAAGCCGGCTCGGTCGCAAGTGCCGACGGCTAAAATCGGCAAACGCGTGAATCGTCTCAGCGACGCCCTTGAGGCGGAAATTCATCGCAGGGCAGACCATAATGAAGTCTTCGTCGCCGGCGGACCATTCGGCACGAATCTTGGCTCGCCAAGTGGCGCGTGTTTCAGGTGACACTTGCGGCGCAGAGACGGCGTTGAAGATAGTCCGAACGTTTTCCGTCCGGCCGTAGAAGCGTTCGATCTCATCAGCCACCATTCGACTGACCGGCAGACACAGGGTTCTCCGATCGCCCAATACGTGCTTTTCCAACCGCCCCAGGCAGGCCCGCAGGCGGTTGGCCGGCCATGTGAGAGTTCTCACTGCCAGGCGAGTGCCGGTAAACATTCGCAGGTGCGCTTCCCGCAGGCCGTCGGCTGTGCCGCCTCGCAACTGGTAAATATCGGCCCCGGGGATTGGCAGCATGGCGTGGGTGACATCGTAGCTGGCCTCGGACGAGTGCCGAATGGCGGCCCGGACGAAGCCCTTAAGCCTTGCAGTCCGCCCCCAGGCCCTCTGACGCAACGTCACGACGTTTACCCCGTCGCCTGGCTGGTCGCCCTCGGCGCAGACCACATCTACATGGCAGCCTTGCTGGATGAGCCGGCGGGCGATCTCTCCCGTGCTTCGCTCCCGCCCGCCGCGGGCGGGGCGAAATCGTTCGATTATAATAGCGATCCGCATCACTTAACTTGCTCTCGCTCCTGGCGACGCCGCATTGCCTTGACGCGCCGGTCGATGACTAAAGCTAGCAACCCAGGCAGCTTTGCACCCCGCCCCGTTGCGTATGCCGACTGCAATATCGGCCAGTATCGGTCAACCCAGGCCCGGTCCATTGAGAATTTCAGTTGCCCCAGGTCCTTGGCCCACCATCGCCACTTTCGCCACCTTGGGCGAAACACTCGCGCCAGGTCGATCAGGGACAGTTGGAAGTTGAGCCCTAGCGAACAATTGCATTCCGTCGGCTGTCGGCTCGCCCTGTCGATGGGGTCGTTTTTGCTTTTGGACTGGTCGATGAACACGTGGCAGGCGTAGAAATCTCGATGCGCCAATCCAGATGAGTGAAGCTTGGCTGCGAGTGCCCCCAGGCCCTCGGCCAGGGCGGTCATGGCGGCGGCATCGTTGCCGAATCGGCTGAGCAGCTCGGCCATACGGCGGGACAGGGCGACACCGCCCACCTCGCTGACCATGACAAACCCGCCGGCCGGGCCCGTACCCACAGCAATAGGATTCATAGTCGATATGCCAGCCGCCTTCACCGCGTGGATCCCGCGCCACTCACGCTTGGCCGATCGGCAGTCGCCGTATCGTTTCAAATAGACCGTTTGATGCCGGCCGTATGGGTCGTTCAGTTCCAGCCGAATGCGTTCCCGCCTGCCCAAGCCTGGCTTGACCAACGGCTCGCCATGGCTGTATGCCATCACGGCCTCATATTCGGCCAGGCCGCAACTGCGGAGCATCGGCAGGTAAGACTCGTTGAAAACGGTCCGGGTCTTCATGCCACCGGCCCCCCTGACGGCGGGCAGACCGGCGGCGACGCCAATAATTCTTCCGCCGCCGACAGGACCATATCCGCCCTGATCTGGGCGGCGCATTGATGGTATTCTTCGCTTTTGCGCGGGATAGGGCAGACCTTCCGTTGGCACGGGGAGCAGCTGACGTCCGCACGGACGATCCGTTCGCGGTCGTAGTCGATGGTGGTCCAGCTCGGGTCGGTCGAGGTGAAGATTGTGACCACGGCCACACCCAGGGCCGCCGCGATGTGCCGGGGCCCGGTATCGCCGGTGATTACCAGCCTGCTGCGGGCCGTGATCGCCTTCAAGAGGCCCAGCGTATTGTATCGCCGAGTGAAGTTGATTGCCGGGCCGCGTCGCATCCCATCGCCCACGGCCGCGGCTATTGCCTGTTCGGCGGGGGATGCGTTGATAACGATTCGGATGCCGTAGCGGTCCGCCAATGCGTCGGCGACGGCAGAGAAACGCGCAGGCAGCCACAGCTTGCTCGACCCGAACGACGCACCGGGATTGATCAGGACGACGGTGTCGCTGGGGCCGATGCCAGCCTGCCGGAATACGCTCTCAGCCTCGGTGGCGTAACTGTCCTCCACCACCAGGCGCATCCGCCGGTCGCTAACGTCGCAGCCCAGCAGCTCGGCCAGCGCCAGGTAATAGCGAATCGCCGGCGTAGGCAGCAAGCTGCCGTCCTGCCGGCGGGGGGGAGGCATACCTTGGGTGAGCAGCCAGCCACGCCCGTCACGGGCGTACCCGACCAGCCTGGCAACGTTTCCCAGCCGACATACCATCGCTACGCGAAACGCGTTTGAAAACAGCACGGCCAAGTCGAACCGGCCCGCCCGCAAATTTCGCCTACCTGCAAGCAGCCCGCCGAGTGAGCAGCCTTTACTGACGTCGGCGATGACCTCGTCGCTGAGTTTAAGACCCGCCAGCACGTCTAACGCGGCCGAGGGGCCCATCCACGTAATATGCGACTGCCCGAACCGCCGGCGCAAGGCCGAAAGTGCCGGCGTAGCCATCACCGCATCTCCCACCCAACTGGGCAAGGCGACCAGAATCCGTTGCGGATCGTTCTCCATGCAGGGGATTGTACATTCTCGAATTGTGATTTGCGATGACCGCAGTTGTCTGTTCCGCCTGCAAAGGCGAAACGTCGCCTGTCCTTGCATGCCTCGCTATGCATTGCCGCTACAGGTGGAACTCTTTGGCCATCTCCTCAATGCACAGGTGCGTGAACTGCGGGTTTGAATCATGGAGCATGTATGGATACACCTCGATCTGCTTGCGGCAGTTGAGGTGGTTATACACGGCGAAAATCCCGCTGGGCGGGCAGACGGCATCACACAGCCCCACGCTGATAATCGTTCGCCCCTTGATTCGGCCGGCCAGGTTGACGTTATCGAAATAGCTTAGCGTATGGAACACGCTGGTGATCTCCGCCTCGCCGGCTCGCCGGCAAAACCGAGCTATTTCGGCGTAGGGGTCGCTGTCTGTGATCCAACCGCTCCGCGGTAAGTCACACAGGAACGGCACCTCGGCCATGCACAGGCCGACGCGGTCATCCAGCCCCGCCGC
>JABMQG010000147.1 GCA_013203365.1 Planctomycetota bacterium
CAAGATGGGCTCCGAGGAATCCGATATGGAGAAGCCCGTTCACGAGGTCACCATCACCAAGCCGTTTTACCTGGGCAAGTGCGAGGTCACCCAGGAACAGTGGGAGGCGGTGATGGGCAGCAACCCGAGCCGTTTCAAGGGCAGGATGAACCCTGTTGAGCAGGTATCCTGGAACGACTGCCAGGGGTTCCTGAAGAAACTGAATCCCAAGTTGACGGCTCTCACCGCGACGTTGCCGACGGAAGCGGAATGGGAGTACGCCTGCCGGGCGGGCTCAACAACCAAATACTGTTTTGGAAACGAGGTCAAGGACTTGGGCGGCCACGCCTGGCACAGCGGCAATTCGGGTAAGCGAACCCATCCCGTGAGCAAGAAGAAGCCGAACGCCTGGGGGCTGTACGACATGCACGGCAACGTCTGGGAATGGTGCCAGGACTGGTTCGGCAAGCACCGTGGCGACAGTTCTGAGAAGGATCCGACGGGCGCCAAGACCGGACGATCCCGCGTGCTGCGCGGCGGCTCGTGGTACTACGCCGCCACGTACTGCCGCTCGGCAAGCCGCAACGGATACGCCCCGTCGGGTCGGGGCAGCGACTACGGCTTTCGGGTGGCGTTGCGTGGCGGCGTGGACTGAACCGTGACGCTCTGCTCGTTGTCCTTCTCGGCGCGCCCCCGAGATTGAGAACCGAACTTGGGCCCCGATATATCCACATATCTGGGGACATCCATGACCGTAGTCAAGGGTCCCCGCCAGGGCGGGCAAGCCCGCCCTTGGCGGGTAAACTTCGCCACAGGGCTTTTCCTTTGTGCTTGCCTTCGCTGACGTCGTTGCCCGAATGGTGCGAAGAGTGATCTGTGCCAGGAACGCGGATTCGGTTGCTGAGCAATCGGGGAGCGCAACCCGGAATCCGAGCGGAACCCCGCCGCTGAATCCGATTCCGGACGCTCGAAGGCACGCTTATGTAGGCCGTGCGCACCGAGGCCCTTCTGGCCGACACTTCCCCGGCGTGTGTTGTTTCCCTACGCCGCCCTCCGATACGACTTGAGCAGGCCGCCGAGGTACGGATCGCGGCGCACCAGGCCGAGGAGGTGGTCATCCGCCCCCTCCTCCGAGGCTTCATCGTCGAGCCCCGCCGGCGTTCGATTGCCGATTCCTTGATGCGGACGCTTGTCGTTGAAGAAGTCCTTGTACTGGCACACCACCGGGCCTCGCCGCGGCGCCGATGCACGTGCGGCTTTGGCGCGTCTCTCCCCGTCAACAATCGGTCACAAATCCCTTGAACGGGTGTTCCTTTCCGCGTATCATGACGGCTCGTTGTTACTGACGGCCCTTCTGAGGGAGACAGCGGGATGGCGGATCCATCGGAATTCGAGACGGAGTTGGCAATTGTGCGGCGTGGCGGTCGTCGTCGCGTGATCATCGCCTTGGCGTGCGTTGTGGTGCTGGCCGTTATCGGCGGCGTGCTCATCACCGCTCTCGGCCCGGCGGACAAGCGGCCAGAAGAAGTGCACACCGCGTCCACCCTGAATATCCGCGAGAAGCCTGCGCCGCGGCCCGTCTCCGAGCCCGCCGGCAAACCGGCGGAAGAGCGGCCACGTGACGTAAAGGGGACGCCCCCTGTGAACGTTGCCAAGCCGGCCGAGAAGAAGACGGCCGAAGACAGGCCTCCCGTCAAGAAGACGACGGTCCCGCCTGGCATGGAGCATGATTTCGGCTTCGTCGAGCCCGAGGCCAAACGTGAGGTCGTCCTGGCGATCCCGAATCCTTCGCCGCGCCGTGTGAGCATCTTGAAGGTCCGCACGGGATGTCCCTGTGTGAAGGCTGCTGCTCTGAGCGGATGGTTTGCTCCGGAGGAGCCGTTGGCGGTCCGGCTCACGTTTGTCGCGCCGAAGAAGCCGCAGCAGTATGCCAAGCGGCTGTACGTCGAGACCGACGACCCGGAGCGCCGGCTGAGCTGGGTGCTTGTCAAGGCCGACGTGGGCCTGCCGCTCGCGACGGACCCGCGGTCGCTGGATTTCGGGAACGTCCGCCCGGGGACGACAAAGCCGGCGACGGTCACGATCCTCAACAGGGGCAAGAAGGCGGTGAGGCTTCTGTACAGCACGTCGTCGTTGCGCGGCTGCGTTCTCACGGTGCCCTCGCACCCCATTCCGCCAGGCGGGGAATTCGCCCTGCTCGTCGCTCTCAGCGCCGCTTCGGCGGGGCCAAAGACCGCGACGTTCGACATTGCGACGGACGCACCAACGCAGCAGAGCTTCCGCGTGACGGTGAAGTTCCAAGTGCCGCCATCGGACCCCGGAATCTAACGTGGTCCGTCACGTCACGAGAGATTCATCCACATACATTCTTTGGTTAGCTGGCTGGAAGACAACGGCGTGCGTGGCGCTCAGCCTCCCGTTGCACGCTCTCGTGGTCCGGCGTGCGCGGTTGCGCTTACCACATCCCGGCAGGGACGCGGCGGGACCGGCGTCGGCGGCGAGGAACGATCGCCGCCAACAACGGCCGAGATCATTCGGCCCAGCCCGCTGAAGAGGCCGTTGGACTTCGCCTCGGGGGGCCGTTTCTGCATCCGGCAGGCGTCGGCGACCGAGGTGAACAGGAGCCGGACGCCGCCGATGTGGATGATGTCGCCGTATCCGATGAGGGCCGCGCCCACGCGCTTCTCGTTCACGTACGTCCCCGCCATGCCCCCGAGATCCTCAACGGTCAGTACGCCACCGTCGGCCTCGATGAGGGCGTGGCGCTCCTCCACACCCGGCGCGGTGAACTGCACGTGGCATTGGCTCCCCGACCCCACAAGCAAAGAGCAATCGGCGGGAACGGCGAACATGTCCTCGCCTTCGTGCATCAGGACGCCCAGCAGGAGGTCTGTGTCGTCAATCGCGCCGGGCGCAACTCCAGGCCCCCCTGTGGAGTCGGCGGGAACGGCGAGCCGGGCGGAGGTCTCGTCCGCACCGTCCGTTGTCCCTTCGCTGCAGTCGGCGAACAGGCGGAAGATGTCTCCGTCCTCGTCTGGAGCGGAGCCTGTGCGATCGGGCAACGGGGCGCCGACATGCCGGGGCGGAGGGGTGTCTGCCCTCGTGCGGTCGGTTGTGTGGGGAATGGTGAAGCCACACTTGCACACCGGGCACCGAACTCGCCTTCCTGCGTCCTTGGTGTGAGTTTTCACAACCCCGCCACATTGGGGGCACTTCAGCCTGGTGTTCACAGAATCCCCCTTGTTCGCCGGTGCCGATGGCGTCGTGTTTCGCTCTCCACTGTGGCCCCCGCTGAATCGAGCCGAGACTTCTTCCGGCCGTGCGGTCCGCCGCTGACCTACTACTTGTTCTCGATGGTCGGGTCGGCCTCGATGGCGAGGATGCGGGCGCGGGCGTTGTCGGCGACGTCGCCCTCGGGCAGCAGCACGAGGATGCGCCGATACAGCCGCAGGGCGTGGGCGTAGTCGCCGGTCTCTTCCGCGCGCTGGGCGTCGTCCCACATGTTGCTCGCCAACTGTTGATTGGTCTGCGGCGGCTTGATGGCCCACTCGTCGGGCGTCAGCTTGTCCTCGGCCTTGTGAAGGAGCTTGGCGTTGGGGACGATCTGCCGGTCGATGTTGAGGTCGCGGCAGGTCCAGTAGAGCTTGATGGGGTCGGCGTCGTCGGCTTCGAGGCTCTGGCCCTGGAAGTATTCGATGATGATGCGGTG
>JABMQG010000148.1 GCA_013203365.1 Planctomycetota bacterium
GCCACGAGATGTGTTGATGAGATACGCCGTTTTCTTCATCCATGACAGCGATTCGGCGTTGATCATGTGCCGAGTTTCCTTCCCAAGCGGCGTGTGCAACGTCACGAAGTCGCTGCCCTGGCAGAGGCTCTTCAAGTCCACCGGTTCGACACCCAGTTCGCTCTTCCGCTGAGGCGACAGATATGGATCGTATACGAGAAACTTGACCCCGAAACCCGCCATCTTATGGTGCACTTGCGACCCGATTCGCCCGCAACCGACGATGCCTACGGTGGCCCCGTGAAGGCGGAAGATCGTTCCAAGTGAACTGTAGTCCCACTGACCGCGAGCGACCGAAGCGTCAAAAACCTTTTTCGACCATGTAATCTTCCTGGCGCACGCCAGAATCATCGCGATAGCCTGCTCCGACACCTCATGCTCGTAACAGTCCGGCAGGTATTCCAAAACGATCCCGCGCTTGGTCAACGCCTCCACGTCCACGTTGTCGTAGCCGGCACCGTGGCGAATCACCAGCCGGCATTTCTCCCAGCCGGCGACCACAGCAGCGGTAATCTTCGCCATGTTCACCACGACGACGTCGGCATCACGCGTCACCCGAACCAGCTCATCCGCCCCGGCGGTCTTCAACTGGTGGCACTCGAAGTCCACACCACGTCGCGCCATCTCCTCGGCTTCCCAGTCCAGGTCGCTTTCGAGATGATCCGTAACGACAACTTTTATCTTGTCAGACATCTGGCCAAACCTCTCCGCTGATGAAAAACGATCTCCATAACCAGCCGGCAGCCTGCTGAACCAGACAACCAGCCCAACGAATCGCGATGATACTAACGCCGACAGAGACGCGGGGCAATCAAAAAACACCAGTCAGGTGATTTATTATTGACTACAAGTAACCCAATAGTGTATTGTTGTGCGATACGCTAATGTCGCCTCTAGTCGGCCTGTCAGGGAACCGCATCCATGGGCAAGACAACCAACCACAAACGCCACAGAAATGCACAACTCAGCAAAAACCGACTGTTGGAATCGGCCATCGAGGTATTCGCCCGACTCGGCCCAAACGCCGCATCCGTCGAGGAGATATGCCGCAAAGCTGACCTGAACAAGCGCATGGCATATCACTACTTCGGCTCCAAGGCCGCTCTCTACCGCCAGGCCCTGGCCGTGGTCTACGATAAGTTCTTCCAACTGGAAGTCTCACTCGGAACCATGCTCCTGCCGGCCGAGCAACTGCTCGAAACCCTTGTCAGCAGGTATTACCAGTTCCTCAAGGACCATCCCGCCTTCGTCCGGATGATTTCCTACGAAAACCTCAACCAAGGCCACACCGCCAGACAACTGAACCTCCGAGGCCAAAAGGCCCCGGTCATCACGGCCATTCAATTGGCCCTCCAAAAAGGCCAGGCCGAAGGCCGCTTCCGCCAGGATATCGACGCCAAACAATTGCTCGTAAGTATCTTCTCGCTTTGCTTTTTCCACTTCTCCAACCGGTACACCATGAAACAACTGGTCGGCACAGCCGCCACAACATCGGCCGCAATGAACGCACGAGTCAGGCACGTGGTCGACTTGCTCCTGAACGGCATCACCCATGAACAGGCCCCGAACCGACCACCCGATAAACAACTACAACCATAATTCCGGGAGTAAAGCCATGCAGCCGCTTGGACTGGGTATCATTGGCCTGCATCACCAACACCCTCGATGGTACCACGCGCTTTGGAATAATCTGCCTCAGTACATGCCCCTGGCAGTCGCCGAGGCCGATGAGGCATTCCTGGCCGAAGAGAATGAATTCTTCCAACTCGCCCCCTATGCGAACTACAGCGCGCTTCTCGACCGCGATGACATCGACGTGGTAATAATCTGGCTGCCACACAGCCAAATGCCCGCCGCCGTCGCAGCAGCAGCCGCCGCCGGCAAGCACGTAATCGTCGAAAAACCCGGAGCCGCCGACGTCGCCGGGCTCCAGCAGATCGTCGACACGGCCCGCCGACACCCGAAAATCAAGATCAGCTCGCCCTACTGCTGGAGAACGCACCCGGTAAGCGACATGCTGCGGTCCGCCGTCCAGGCCGGCCTGCTGGGGCCGATCAGGACCATGGAAGGCCGACTCCAGGCCGGAGGCCCACACCGTTACCTACGCGACCACGCGCCTTGGATGCTTCAGGCCGGCCAGGGCGGCGGACCAATGTGGAACCTTGGTGTGCACTGGATAGACTACTTCCGCTGGCTCACCAACCGGCAAATCGTCTCCGTCAGCGGCGTAAAGGTTACTCCGACCGGCCCGCCACAGCGAGATATCGAAGACACCGCGCAGGCACTGCTTGTCTTCGAAGATGGGGCCACCGCAATGATCGAGGTAGGCTACGCACTGCCCGAGTCCTACCCAGGCAAACGCGATATATACCTGGCCTTCCGCGGAACGATCGGCGACGCCGTCTGGACACCAGCATGGGGCGGGGCCGAAGACGAACTGCTCATCGTCAGCGAGCATGAAAATGCCGGCGAAAACCGCTGCCGACGAATCCCAGTCCGGTCACAAAACATCCCCGGCTACGGCGGCCACATGGCCTGGCAATGGCTGAGCGACTTCGCAGAGGCCGTCCGCAACAACAGTCAACCCCTCGTCAGCCCTTATGATATGCTGGCCGCCGGCCGCGTGGCCGAGGCCTTCTACCGCTCCTGTGACACCGGATGCGCCGAAACGGTTCAAACACACTGACGCCAACCTCTCGGCAGTTGCCTCCCGACCGACAATATCCCCGGATTCTGCGAAAGGAGAGCCCCGCGCCGGCTGGGCGGCCGACGCGGGGTCGGGTGGAGCCTGCGCCGGTCGGGGTAAACCGGCTGGGACCGTTTCCGGTCATTTGAAACCTACAATTCACCCCGACAAAAGGCAAAAACACCCGACCATCAAACTCGACTTTTGCCGTTTTGAAGCAGGTAAAAAACCCATATACAGCAAGTACTTACGAGATTGCTCAGTTTATGCACACCCTCGAAAACCGATGGTGTTCAAATAATCCCAAGCCATTTGCCGATAACCTTGGCAATTCCGAGGTTTTGCACCGCGGAAAACGGTAAAAGCCGAGCTAAAAAACCTTTACCTTGAAGCGCTCCCCCCTTTTTGTCCGAAGGGCCACAGCCGCCAGCAGCTCGGCAATGCGCTGCAAGTCACGCATGTCGATCATCTCGACCGTGGTGTGCATGTACCGGTTCGGCAGGCTCAAAACGACGGACGGCACGCCGCCGTTCTTCGTGTAGATGCTCAGTGCGTTCGTGCCGCCGCTTATGCTGAATGCCTCGAACTGTAGCGGAATCTTCTCGGCCTTCGCCGCGGCCACAACGTGCTCGCTGAGTACCGGGTGATTCTCACGCCCAATCGACAGTGTGGGCCCCTCGCCCATCTTGACCTCGCCGTGCTCCTTGACGTCAATCCCGGGCGAATCGGTTGCGTGGGTTACGTCCACCACTACGGCGGCGTCGGGCTTTACATTGGCTACGTTCATCGCCGCCCCGGCCCCGCCAACTTCTTCCTGTACGCTGCTGCAAGCGTATATCGCGCAGTTGAGCTGTTTGCCCTTGCCCACATGCGCCTTGGCCAGACGCAAACCTTCAATCGCGCACCACGTGCCAACACGGTTGTCGAATGCCCGCGCGACGCTGACGTTCTTATTAAGCATCTCAAAATCGTACGCGAACGTAATCACGTCCCCGACCCGCACCTTCTTCTTGGCCTCCTTGCCGTCGCTGGCGCCAATGTCAACGAACAGCTCAGGCCACTTCGGCACTTTCTTCTCACCCTCACGAGGCAGCAGGTGAATCGCCGTGGCGCCCACTACGCCCTTTACGATCCCCTTGTTCGTGTGAATGTTCACTCGTTTTCCGCGGACCAGCGCTGGGTCCACACCGCCGATACGCTGAACGGAGATAAAGCCCTTCTCGTCAATGTACTTCACCATCATCCCCAGCTCGTCCGCGTGCCCGTCGAACATGATCTTCGGGTCGCCGCCTGCGTTCAGCACGGCCACCGCGTTGCCGTAGGCGTCGGTGTGGACCTCGTCGGCGTACTGCCGGGCGTACTGGCACCATACCTTCTGACCAGGCGACTCAAACCCGCTTGGGGTCGGCGCAGATAATAGCTGTTTCAAGAATTCCAACGATTCCGTTCGCATTAGCGATCCTTTCGGTAAGTTCATTACACCCGGCCGAGTTCACGACCCTTACATTTGGCGCCGTGCCATCGTCCTTTTTAAGGCCCATCAGTAAATTGCAGCAGCAGGCCAAGACACGCTTCTATCGGGCCTAGATGACCATAGTGGTCGCCCCGCCAACAAACTTGGGCTTAGCCTTGAATTCCAGCTTGATCACGGTTACGCCGGCCAACTTGTCCGGGCTGGTCCTCGGCAGGCCCTTCAGGATGAGACGGTACTTCGACTGCTCGAACTTGATGGGATTGCCCCCGGCAAGGAACGAAGCCTTCTCCAGCTTGGTCACATAGCCGCCTAAAGGCAGTTCCGTGCCAGGCCAGTTCCTGCACCAGAAGTAGACCGTCTTGCTCTTCTGCGAGCATTGCCCACACGCAGAGCAACCCAGGGCACAGCGATCGACCCTCCCGTACACAGCCTCCCCGTTGGTCTGTAGCCACTTGCCCACCGTCGTCAACGGCTCCACCGCCTCCGACGGCACCGAGCCGTCCGGCGTAGGACCAATGTTCAGCAGCAGGTTTCCCTGACTGCCCGCCGCAGTCCGAAGCATCTTGAGAATATCGCGGGCACTCACGCCGTCAGACGCAGCCGAAGGCATGTAGCCCCATGATGTGTCGTTGAACGTCATGCAGGCTTCCCAACCGCGACCCTCCGCCGCCGCCTTCACCTCACCCTCGGGGGTGGAAAAGTCCTCGTCCAACTGCGACCGGTCGTTAATGATGATGTGCGGCTGCAAAGAGCGAGCCATCTTGTTCATCTTCAGACTTTCCCATTGCTCGGGCGTCTTAAGCGGCCAGGATACGTCGTACCATAAAATGTCAATTCTGCCGTAGTTTGACATCAGCTCCCGCACGCACCCGTGGGTAAAGTCGACGAACCGCCGCCGTGCCGCTTCGTCCTTGGCACAAATGGCGCCGTCTGGATGATGCCAGTCCATCAGCGAGTAGTAAAAGCCGATCTTCAGGCCAAACTCCCGGCAGGCTTCGACGTATTCCCGCACGAGATCGCGCTTCGGACCGCGCCTCACCGCGTTGAAGTCCGTCTGCTTCGTATCCCACAGACAGAAACCCTCGTGGTGCTTGGTGGTCATCACCATGTACTTCATACCCGCCTTCTTCGCCAGACGGGCCCAGTCACGCATCGGCCGCCGCTTTGGCCGCCACGTGTCGGCCAGCTTCGCGTAATCGTCCTTCTCGATGCACTCCAGGTGCATCGCCCACTCGTGCCGGCCGAGCTGCGAATACAGCCCCCAATGCACGAACATCCCGAATCGACTATCGTGCCACCACTTCATCCGCCGCGGTCTTGACCTGGCCACTTCCGCCAGGTATTTCGTCTTCTCATCCGCCATTTGCGGCTCCCTTGTCAGAGAAATGACCAAGATAAAGGACAAAAGTAAGAGTACACATTGCCTTATGGGCATTGTCAGTGCCACTTGGCCACCGC
>JABMQG010000149.1 GCA_013203365.1 Planctomycetota bacterium
AGATAGATCGCGTGCACGCCCCCGAGTTGCTTGATCTCGTACGGTGCATACATGCACAGGAAATAGTCTTCGCTGAGCGGCCAGGCCTGCCCGTAGCTGAGTAGCCCGCTGCTGGCTTGGCTCTCAGGGAATTCGGCTCGCGGGGTTAAGCGGCGTAGTGGCGACCACCCGTCGTCATCCTTCGTGCGGGGATCGAGCACGATCAGCGAGCCATAGGATTGATTGTGATGCGGCGCCGCTGTGGCGGCGTACAGGTGCGAACCGGGGATCGCCCGCACGTCCTGTTCCATGTCCGGGCGGGTCTTGCGGACCGCATAGTTTCCGTGGACTGGTCGCGGATTGCGGCCGTCCGGCGTGGTCACCCAGGGCATGTGGGCGATCTGCCCATGGCGGTCGACGTAATCCCACCGCGTCCAGACGATCATGCCCGCGTTGTTGACGCTCGGGTGCCATTCGTTGGTTTCGTGCCAACTGAGGCATCGGACGTCCGAGCCGTCGTCCGCCATGTCGTACAGGGTGTATGTGGGGCAGACCCGGCCGCACCGCAGGTAACCGCCCCGCCGCTCGGTGATGAAGGAAATGCGACCACTGGGCATGAAGCAGGGATCGAAATCGTTGAAGGCCCCATCGGTGAGCATCCGAAGGTTCGAGCCATCGATGTTGGCCGTGAAGATGTGATAACTCCAACCGGGGTCCCAGTGGCCCTTATCGTGTTCGACGTGATGACGGTGTGCTTTGCTGCCGGTGCACTCGACCCATGCAAAGGCGATGCGCCGGCCATCGTAGGACAGGTCCGGCGAAAGGAACGAGCCGTTCACCAGCTTCTTCCCCTTGAGCCGGCCGTTCTGCACTACGGAGTTGCTGAGCAATTCGGTGACGGTGGGATTGTCCGTGAACGGATTGTTGAGCACGCAGACCCCCCCGCCAGGCCGTTGCCGGATGCCGTAGTACTGGTCGCACATATGCCGGTAGGTCGACAAGTGGCGTTTGAGAAAGAGCAACTTATCGAAGTTCAGCAGCGGGTTGGCGAAGGTGATCTCGCGGCGGAGCCGGCACGCTTTCACAAACAACGCGGCTCGGGCGTCGAGGGCTTTCACGTCGATCGCCGAGCCCTGTTTCGCCAACTGCTGGAGTTGCTTGGCCTGGCTCGACAGGTTCGGCGCCTTGGGCATTTCCCGGATGTCCGCCAGCAACGCCGAGGTCCGCCGCAGGACAACATCCAGCGGGTCGCGGTCGGTTTCCAGGATCAAAGATTGGCGGTCATAGGCCTGGTCGGCAAGCTGTTGGAAGCGTGCGCGTCGACCGATGTCGTGCAGCAGCATCGCGTATTGGCGATACGGCTCGCCCGTCAGCCCGGCACCCGCGGCGTCTTTGGGCATGCCGGGGATCGACGCGGGCGGCTTCTGTCCCGCCGATACGGTGGCGACGCCCATTACCGTTGACGCCAGCAGAGATACCACGGCGAGTAACGACTTCTGGTTCATTACGTTGTCTCCAACAGTGTATCTGTCATTTGGTCTTTGGGTTCTTCTTGCCCAACTTCTTGAGTTGTTCGAGAATCTTGACGGTCGCCTCCTCGGTCTTGGCGCCCGGCTCGTCTCTGACCACGAACTTGATCACGCCATCCGTCGCCTCCGCCGCGCTCACGATCCGGCCCAACTGGATGCGTGGGTCGATGTCGGCCAGCTTCTGGCCGTTGATGGTCTCGATGATCTGGCCCTTCTTCAGCTTGCCCGATGCATCGGCCGGCGAGCCCTCCTCGATGTTCTTGATCTTCATCACGAAGGCAGGCTGGATCAGGTCGATGCCCATGCCCACGGGTCCGAAGCGGGCGATGGTCTGAAGCGACTTCGTCTCACTCGGGCGGGTGGAGAATATTCCGGGGCCCTTGTAGAATGACTTCTCGGCCGCTCCGGCGATGCCGCACATTAGCATGGCCGCAATGGCGGCGCGTCGTGTCATCGGTCGTCTCCTGTTCGAATCCTCTTCCGCCAGACTGCCGGTCGTTCACTATGCCTTCGGCCGCCCGTCCGGGAAATACAGATCGATGATCTCCTGCACAGTCCTCTTGATGCGTGCAGAAGTCTCTTCATTGAATCCGTCCCACTGCTTCGTATGCTCTCGTTCGGTCCAATAGCCCTTGCTGCTGGGCTGCTTCCCCCACCACTTCAGGGCGAAATCCCGAAACGCCTGGTTGCCTTTCGGCACGAGGGCTTTGTAGTGCATCAGCGCGTCGTAGACCTTGGCCGAGGGCGGCAGTTTTTCGGCAGCCACGGCGGCCTTCAGGGCCGCAGCGTCCCGGGGCGGCGTGCCCCAGAAGTGCAGCAGGGGCGTCAGGTCCACGCCGGCCTTCTGCGACAGCCGCAGGCTGAGCTTGTCGATGTCCGTCCCGTGCTTCGACCATGGCCTGCCCGCCTCGAAATCAGCAGTCCATGATGCCCAGAAACCGTTGAGCGCCTGCCAGCCGAAGAGCCGCGCGATGTCGACGAACTTCGCATGGCCTTTGAGTTGGTATGCTTTCTCGCCCGCCGCCATCGGCCGCTTCGCCGCAAAGCTTAAGCTCGTCATCCACGTTACCGCGGTGTTGTCCAGCGTGCGGTGCTCGTTCTTATTCATGTTTCGTGACGCAGCAAACGCCTCGTCCAGGCTGTAGCCGAACTTCTGATTCCAGACCGCCACATGCAGCAGATTGACCGTCGACTCCATCTCGCCGCCAAACTTGACGAAAAGGTAGGCATGTCCTTGTTCGTGGAACGCGTAGTCCGGCGCCAACTGAGGTCCCCGGACGAGGTAGTGACTCACGTAACCGTCATACGCCTTCCGTGGGTCGTAACGGTCGTTGACCGTCGGATACCCCGGAGCGAAGACTCTGGACCGATTCTGCAGATCGACCTGGAGATACATGGTCTCCTTGCCCCAGAGCCGCGGCAGCCCCATTAGGTCGTTCATCGCGTCCATGGCCGCGTCCCAGTTCTTCATCAGCGTCACCGGGTCGTCCAGCTTGCGGATCCAACTCGTCGGGACTTGCATCATGAACTTCTCGGACTGGAAATCGGCCCAGGGCGCCTCGCGCTTGCGCTCCACGTTCCTCCACTCGGCAAGGGAGGTCCGATGGAACGGCTTGGCCGAGAAGTATGGCGAACGCACGGCATTTCGGGTTGTGACCTCGACGATGCCGGCATCCGCCTTCATGGGGACCTCGATATAGATGCCGCCGCCGAGTGGGCTGGCCACTTTGACTTCAGGACTCTCGATGCTGTAGACGAGCGAAGAGCGGTCCAGCCGCAGCATGCGCGGTTTCCTGGCATTGTCCCAGCAGTGCGCGCCCACGCGCACCTGGTAGCCCTTTCCAACGATTGACGGTGGGACCTTGACCGTGGCAAGAGTCCCCGGGGCCAGGTACGCGCCTGTCGGCCTCCGCGCGGGTCGTTCCTCATGCATCAGTGCATGTTTGAACGGTTTCAGGTAGCTTCCGTTGATCTTCACGGTATGGGCCGCATTCGGGTCGGAGGGCGGCTCGACAGCGCCTGGGAAGTGAGCCGAACTGCCGAACTTGAAGCCCTTCAGGAGATGGCCGTACCGTGCGAGGTTCTCGGTAGTGTAGACCCGGTCCATGATGTTCTGCATCACGGTGTAGACTGCGAAGTGGATGTCGTTGGCCGGCGCCTTCCCCCTACGGTTGAAGCCGCCGTGCTTGACCCAGAGCGGGCCGACGACGGCGTCGTAGGTCGCGACCAGGTCGAAGGCTGCTTCGATGGTGGCGCCGTTGTGCCCGAGGACCTCGCTGTGCTTGTCGATGACCCGCTTGTGCGCGTCACTCTGCTCGGCCTTCAGGGGAGCGGAGCCCTTGATG
>JABMQG010000150.1 GCA_013203365.1 Planctomycetota bacterium
AGGCCTGCCGGCCCGGCGCCTATGACTGCTATTTCATGATTCATTGACTGTTCCCCATAATTGTGCGCCGGCACCCCCGGTGCCATTCATTACGCCGTGCCGATTCAACGGCCTATCGTTCACCTGCGATGGCACAATACAAACTAGCCACCAGCCTGATTGTGCCATGCCCGCTGTATTCGTCCTGGAAGGTCCGGGATTGTCCACGGGGCAAACACCCCGCGGAGCTGATTGTCCCGAACCTCGGCACTTAGCCCCTTGCGTTCGTCCGGCGGCTTGTGAAGCTCGCTCATGTCGAACAGCAGCATGTACCGCTTAGGGTTCTCGAAACCGTCGACCGCCGCAATTTGCCCCGGACAGTTTCGAACCATGTATTGGTAAGTGTCTCTGGTGTCGCTGTCAAACGGGGCGAATAAGACGTAGTATTTCAGCAGCCAGCCGGTTGGCAGATAGCGTTGGCAAGCCTTTACCGATTCCGGAAACGGGATCGGAAGGTAGAGCGACCTCCACGCCGGCCGGCGGATGAAATAGCGAAACTGCGCTTCGGCAGCGGTGTTGAACATTACGCCGACGTTGTTGGGCAGGATGTCCGAGCCGATTGCCTCAGCCATGACGGAAGTCGGCAGGGCGCCCTTCGACGACAGCCGCGATGAGATGGTCGTATACTGCCCATAAACCACGGCCAGCAGGCCCACGCCGGCGATGACGCGTAGAGGCGCCGCAATGTGCCGTTGAAACAGCCATCTGCCGATTATGGCCAATCCGCCTCCCATTGTGATGAAAGCCAGCGGTAGGAGTTGATTGACGGTATGTGGGTGGCGAAAGGCGTGCCCCGGCACAAACACGTACCAACCGATGCCGGCCAGCATGGCGGCCAGGACAAGTCCTATCGCCTTTGATGATGCTTCACCGGTGGACAATTTGTAATGAACCGGGAAGAGATATTGCAATGCCAGAATCACAAGCACCGGCCAGGGCCAGTAATAGGACATGGCGGTGCGCTGTGTGAGCAGTTGCGGAAACTGACTCCAAATGGTCCACCGGCTCTCACGCACGAAGTTCCTGAAGCCGAATCTGTCGGCCAGTACCTCTGTCCATCCGACCGCCGAGATATTTTGGATAAGGTGGAGCCCCATGCCGAATATGGCGGCTGACCCCAAGACGATCAGCAAGGGGAGGTTCTTGCGAAACCTGCGAGTGGCGATTACGTACGTCCAGGCAAAAATCTGAGGGTATGCGATGAACTCGAAACTGGACAATGCCTCCAGAACCAGCACTATCCAACACGCCGCCCATAGGCAGGCCGTTCGTTTCTCGGCCTCTACCGCCTTGAAGAAGAACAGAAAGAACAGGCCCATGAAGAACATGTTGTAGGTATGCTGGTGTATGCTCAGCCCGTAGCCGGCCACGTAGGCGGTGCTGGTAATGAAAGCCAATCCGCAAACGGCGGGTATGTGTCCGATGACCGTCGCGAATGCCCGGTACATGCAGTAGAGCCCGATTACGAACAGCGCCGCGCAAAAGCCTCGCATGACGGCCAAAGATTCGACCCCGAGTATCCGCAACACGCCGTTCATGATGTTTGGAAACGGCGGATAGTGCAGATAGTATTGGGGATTGTCGCTTATGCCGCCAATGTAGTGCACTGGAAGCAAATGCAGCGAGATCAGCCCGTGTTCGGCGAAATTCTCCCCAGACGTCAGCACGTCCATGTCACTGAAATAGTCCAGCGGCCAGGTCACGGGCTTGTCGGCTACACCGCACAGGACAATGAAGGCAATACCCGCAACGACAATGGCCCCGGCATGGCAGCAGCGTCGGACAACCGCCTCGGTGCGTGTTGCTTCCGTGGCGGCCAGGCTGCTGGGGCCAAGCGGCGTCCGGACTCGTTTTGTGTGAACTGTGTTAGACATATTGAATTGCCCCAGCTCCTATCGCTTCAGGTCTGTCCGATGCCGGCGAGCGCCTGCGGCGGGTCTCGGCGAGCGTGGCCTCGACGGCGTTGATCACGATCTCCGGCTGGATCGCCCGCATGCACCATCCCTCCCGATTGCACCACATGCCTTCGAACGTGGTGAACATCAACATGCACGGGTTGCAGGGAAAGCCTTCGTGAATCACGCGATGGTTGTCGACCTGCGGGGCGAGAAAATCCGGCCGACTTGGCCCCCAGAGCGAAACCAGGGGCGTTTGCATCGCCGCGGCGATGTGCATGGGTCCTGAATCGTTTGTGACCATGCAGTCCAACAGTTCCATGGCCGCGATGAACTCATCGAGCGACCAGTCGCCGGCTGCAACCAAAACACGATCACGCAGCGAAGGGGAAAGATGGTTCAGCATGCCGGCGGTGTAGTGGCGTTCGCAGACCGACCCTGTCAAGACGACGCTAAGGTCTTCGTGCCGATTCAAGAGCTCCCCCACTACTATGGCGAATCGCTCTATCGGCCAGCGCCGCTCATGGCTCAAATCGCTTGCGTTTACGTTCACGCCCAGAATAGGCGTCGCGCCGGACCACCCCCGGCTGTGCAGCCATCGCCTCACTGCCGCACTGGCGTTACCATGGGGGATGATGCGGATCAGGCTTCGATCGCGGACTTCCACACCAAGTTGCCGGCCGGCCTGGGCGTAGACGTCGGCGATGTGGTGGAAGTAATTGAAATAGATCGGGTGCGTCAGCAGACTGTATCGCCAAAACTCGTTCAGGTGATACCCGATGCGTATGTGCGCGCCGGTAAGGAACGACATCAGCGTTGAGAACTTGCTGAAGAACTCAAGGTCCACCACGGCCTCGACGTTGTGCATGCGAAACCAGATGATGGTGCAAAAGACGTCGAAGGCAAACCTTATGGGTGAACTGGTTCTGATCGTGCGCAGATGGGTGCAGACGTTCAGCCGGCGCAACAGGGTCTCGTTGCAATCGAATGTAAGAAAGACCAGCCTGCCCTGGGGAAAGTGTTGCCGAACCGAGCGCAGAAGCGGGCCCATTTCCACTATACTGCCCAAACCGAAGAACTTGATCACCGCCACCATTC
>JABMQG010000009.1 GCA_013203365.1 Planctomycetota bacterium
ACCGACAAGGCCACGCGCTGGGCCGGGACGCTGATTATAGAGCGGCTGGACAGCTAAGGTTATCTCCGTGAATCGTTGGAGTCACTGCCGACGGCGACCAACGAGCCGATTACGCTCGACCAGCTGCGCACGACACTGGCATTGGTGCAGCAGTTGGACCCGCCCGGCGTGGGTGCGCGGGACCTGAAAGAGTGTCTGCTGCTGCAGTTGGCGATCAAGCAGGCCGGCGGCGAGGACGTGTCGCTGGAATGTGAATTGGTTCGGGACTTTACGCGAGACATTGCGATGAACCGCCTGCCGTTGATAGCTCGAAAGACCGGCCGGACGGTGGACGAGATCAAGGCGGCCATAGGGCGACTCAGCCGGCTGAACCCCCGGCCGGGCAGCCTGATCGGAGAGCGAAATGTGCCCGTGGTCGTCCCCGATATCATCGTGGAGCTGGATGACGACGGCGAGCCGATCGTTCGCATGACCAGAGAGAACATCCCGTCACTGCACATCGACCGCGCGTATCGGAGAATGGCCCGGTCAAGACAAACCGACCATGGTACCAAAGAGTTCCTTCAGAACAACATTCGTTCGGCCCAATGGCTGATCGGGGCGATTCGGCAGCGGCAACAGACCGTTCGTCGTGTGGCCGAGGAGGTCTTCGCGGTGCAGAAGGAGTTCTTCGAGCACGGCCAAGCTGCGCTGAAACCGCTGCCCATGGCGGCGGTGGCCGATAAGGTCGGCGTGCACGTGGCGACGGTGAGCCGGGCCGTTGCGGGCAAGTACGTTCAGACACCTCGGGGCATCTTCCCGCTGCGAATGTTCTTCAGCGGGGGCACGGTCACATCCGAGGGGGAAAACCTCGCCTGGGATGCCGTCAAGGCCAAGCTGCAGCAGGTGGTGGACGCCGAGGACAAGGCCGCACCGCTCAACGACGATCAGTTGGCCGAGAAACTCAGTGACCTCGGCATCCACATCGCCCGGCGAACCGTCGCCAAGTACCGCAAGCTGCTTAATATCCCACCGGCCAGACAACGCATGAGATTCTGACGACCCGCAGTTTCGCCAATTGCGGACTATCCCCTGCCAACCAGTCTTCCGTATCTTGTTACATACCGACCATGTCCGTGGCGGCTTTGGGAATCTTGTGCGATTTCAGTGGTGGAAACGCCATGCTGGGCCGGATAATTGAATCATGTCGCTCCTGGTTGGCAACCTGGCAACTGGATGGACCGGCAGCAGGGTTGAATGAATGATTGCGATTTGACAAACAATCACGGTTCTTTGAGAATGGGGCGTTGTTACCCGGGTGAGCACCGGCGGGGAGGGCGATGCTGAAACGGCAGGAGATTATGACTATCAAACAATTCCAGGACTTCATTCTCGAAAAGTACGGCGTGCGCGACAGTGAGCGGGGAACGGCCCATACCTTCATGTGGTTTATGGAAGAAGTGGGTGAGCTGGCCAGCGCGCTGGCCGGCGACGACCATTACAATAAGGAAGAGGAGTTCGCCGACGTGCTGGCCTGGCTGTGTACTCTGGCGAATATAAACGGCGTGGACCTGACCAGGGCCGTCGAGAAATACACCGTAAAGGGCGTTGAAGGATTCAAGTAAGCAGGCTGCAAACCCCCTGACCTGCCGACTCGGCCTGCCTGCAGGGGGAAGCAAGAAACGAATACCGATGGTATACAGAACGTCAAACCGCCATAAAGGACTGGAACCAACGAACCATCGGTGTTGCCATGCACTCTCGTCAGGCCCATTCCAGAAACTATTGGGCGTGAAAATTCGCTTGGCCGTGGTCATGTTCTCTTGCGCGATTTCGGGCTTGTCAGCCGATGCACGGGCGGCGCCGGCCGTCCAGATTGAGGAGGCGGTGATCGGCTTCGACGGTCTGTACCGTTGTGGGCGGATGGTTCCCGTCTTCGTCGCCATTCGCAATACGCTTACCGTGCCCTTCGAGGGTCAATTGCAGGCCGAACAGGGCGACGACGACGGCGACCGCATGCGTTGGCGGACGGATGCGATTCTGGGGCCGAAGCAACGGCAATGGCGGATGGTCCTGATCTGCCCGCGCCCCGAAGCCATCGAACGGGGCGACGTCACCGTCAGCGTGATAGACGCCGGTGGCACCCAGGTTGACGGCTTTTCACTGGCCGGGACCGACGACAAGTCCCGGCAACTGCTTCGCCGTCGACCGATGGCTATGCCCGCCGGCCGGCGGGTGGTCGGCGTGGTCGGATCCAGCACCGGGGTGTTTGGACGGTTGAGCACCCCCGACAATCGGTCGGAGGCAAAGGCGCACACGACCGAGCCAATGTACGCGGTGGCGGTACCCATTCAATACATACCGGCCATGTGGCAGGGGCTGGACATGCTCGACGTGCTGTACTGGGACGACCCCCGCCCGCAGGCGCTGGACGCCGACCAGCAGAGGGCCATTGCCCAATGGGTTCGGCGGGGCGGGCAGTTGGTAGTGGGGTTGGGTGCCGGCGCCCAGCAGTTCGTCTCCGACACCGGCGAGCTCACCGAGCTGCTGCCGGTACAGATGGCGCAAATCGCACAACAGGTGGACGACCTCCACTCGCTCGGAGAGGCCCTGCTGGGCAAGCGGTACCGGAACCAACTGGCCCGTGGTGCCTCGGTGGTTGACGTTCATCCGAAAAAAGGTGCCTGGCCGTGGGTGGGGCCGGGGAATACGGGCCGACCATTGCTGTATCGCTGGGCACGAGGGGCCGGCTCGGTAACCGTGATGTGCACCACGCTACAAGGTGCCGGCTTGGCTGAGGCGCCTTGGCCTTTCGAACAGGCACTGGCGGCGCTGGTCGGCGTCCGCACACTGGATACGCCGGTTTCCGAGCAGTTCCCGAGTCTGATCGGCCGAGTTTTTTCCAGCCAATTGGACTCCGCCGGTGTGGGCGGGCTACTGGTTGGGCTGGTGGCACTGATGACCATCGCCTACGCCCTGGCAACGGGGCCCGGAACCTGGTTTTATGCGTGCTTAAAGGGCAGACGGCACCAAAGCTGGTGGCTTTTTGCCGCGGCGGCGTTGGCCGCCACGGCAGGCAGCGTCATGCTGAGCCTGTTCAGCATTCGGGGCGCATCCGTCAGCAATGCCCTCATTCTCGATCTGCCGGCCGGGTCGTCATACGGCGTGGTCCAGGGATACTTCGGACTGTACGTACCGGCGCACAGGATGGCGAGCGTTCAATTGCAGGACGACCCCTACGGGCAACTGGTTCCGATGATCAACCCTGAGAGATCCGATACCGGCGGGTATCCGGACGTGCGGTCGTACGATTTGCACTTGGCCGATATGGGAACGGCGTCCGCGCCGATCCGCAGGACTATCAAACGGTTCGCCATGACCTGGGTAGGAGACATCTCGCGGCCGGGCGGTGGGCTCGAAACAGTGGAAGGTTCGATGCAAGTGGCGCCGGTGTTGTACGAATCAAAAAAACCTGGCGTCGAACCAACGAAAGTATGGGAAATCAGCGGATCGGTCACCAACAACCTGCCAGTCGATTTGACTGAGGCCGTGCTGATTTATGCCTGCCCTAACCAAGAACCTTCCGAATCCTGCCGCGTCGTCAAACTAGGCCAACTTGGCAGCGGGAAAACGGTGACGTTCGACAGCGGCAAGCTCGCCCAGGCCAACAACATCGCCGACTCGCCCGTTTTAACGCTCAAGGAGTTTCACGAGGACCTCTGCAAGCGGCTCGGCCTGAGGGCATTTGCCCTTGAAGGACCGATGCGGGTGGATTTTCTCTCACAGGTACAATTGATGACCACGCTGGGACTGTACGATCAGCCGTCGACGATGCAGGAGGATCCCGGCCCTCTTCTGGTGCGGGAGGCCCTAAGCCGGCTGGACCGTAGCGACCAGCTCCGGCCGGGCCGGGCGATGCTCATCGCCAAGGCTACGGCTTACATGCCCGCAAAGATCAAGTTCGACAGCCGAAACACGGAGCTGACCGGCCCGACGGTCGTGCGGGTGCTGTTTGACGTTGCCGGGGCCAGGTGAACGAGCAAATTGCGAACCATGCATTTTGACGGCGGTATCATCGTACTGATTCCGGGGCGTTGACGTTAGTTAAGGGACATAATACGATCGGCCTAGTGAGAATTGAACAATGCCCATCATCGAAACTATCAATCTGACAAAGCGTTACGGGCAATTGGTGGCCCTGAGCAACCTGAACATGGCCATCGAACAGGGTGACTGCTACGGCTTCATCGGGCCCAACGGGGCGGGCAAGACAACTACGATCCGCATTTTGGCGACGCTGCTGCAGCCAACATGGGGTGAGGCCCGGATATGCGGCCGAGTCGTCGGCTACGAGAGCCGGAAGATCCGCCCGCTGATCGGCTACGTACCAGACAGCTTCGGGGCTTACGAGGACATGGTCGTGCAGGAGTATCTGGAGTTCTTCGCCGCCGCCTATGACATCACCGGCAAGACGCGGGTGCGCGTCGTGCGCGACGTGCTGGAACTGACCGACCTGGTGTTCAAGAAGGAAGCCCTTGTGGATGGTCTGTCTCGCGGAATGCAGCAGCGGCTGAGCCTGGCGAGGGTGCTTCTGCACGACCCGAAGGTGCTGCTGCTGGACGAGCCCGCCAGCGGGCTGGACCCCCGGGCCAGGATCGAAATCCGGGAACTGCTCAAAGAGCTCAAACGGATGGGAAAGACGATCCTGATCTCCTCCCACATCCTTCACGAGCTGGCCGAGTTGTGCAACAAAATCGGCATTATCGAACGGGGAGAGCTGATCTTCAGCGGCACCGTGGAAGAAGCCGTCCGGCGAAGCCGCACGGGTACTGTTTTGCACGTGGTCGTAAGTGCACGGTCGGCCGACGCAGCAACGGCGCTGGGCAAAACCAGTGGCGTCGCGCAGGTCGAACAGCAGGACTCGCATCTACGCGTCACGCTGGCCTCGGAGGTAAACGATTTCTCATTCGTCGCCCGCGTTCTTTTGGAAGGCAGGTTCGGCATACGCGAGATTCGCGAAGAGCCGGTCAACCTGGAAACCGCCTTCATGCGATTGACGAAGGGACTGGTTCAGTGAGCGCGGCTTTGGAATTACTTGGCTGTTTTCATTAGAGCCTATCCCAGTAGGCCCGTTGCTCGATACGTAATCATGGCACAGACCAGATGAAGCAGTCCCAGATAATTCGCCGCCTTCTTTTCCCAC
>JABMQG010000151.1 GCA_013203365.1 Planctomycetota bacterium
GCATTGCCCCCAGAGCGATCGGCAGATCGAAGGCCGGGCCTTCCTTCTTCACGTCGGCTGGCGCCAGGTTGATGGTCACCTTCGGCCCGGGCCAGCGGTAGCCGCTGTTTCGCATAGCAGACTGCACCCGGCTGATAGCCTCCTTGACGGCTGCATCCGGCAGACCGACCAGGCGAATCTCCGCCAGCCCACCGCGCGCAGCATCCACCTCCACCTCGCAGACGGTGGCGTCAATGCCTTGGAGCACCATGCTGTGAATACGCGAGATCATCACACAGACCCGTTTAAGGAACAGCGGCAACTCGACACGGCGAACAAGCTTACGCCGAACGAGTAACAGAAGCAAGCCAACCCTTGCCGGCCGTCGTGGTGCTTGGGTTTGGGGGGTCACCGCCGACAATCTCGCAGGACGGATTCGGCGGGAGGCGTTTCGTTTGGGCAAAAAAATCGGCGATTCCCTGCCCTACTTCCGCCGCTTGAGCATCGCCACAGCGCCCAGGGCCAGCAGGATCAACGTCGCCGGCTCAGGAATCGGATTGCCGCAGTTGGTCCCGTAGTTGGGCTGGAAGATGGCCCAATCGAATATATCCACGTCACCGTCGCCGTCTAGATCGCCGTCGTCATACGTCATGCCGCTGGAGCCGAAGTTGGGCTGGAAGATGGCCCAGTCGAATATGTCCACGTCGCAGTCGTGGTCCAGGTCGCCCGCGACGGGTTCGGGGTTTTGTGTGGTCAGGTACATAATCGCCGACATGCCGGGCACGATCGTCACCGGTGAGTCGGCGGATTTGAAGACCAACTGGTCGAAGCCGTATCGAATCTGGAAGTCCATGATTGTGTCGCCCGTGTGGTCATAGGTGACCTTCAGGAACCAGTTCTGCTCGTTGCTGCCGAATGCGTTGATCTGGCTGGTCAGGTCGATGTCGGTCTGCGTAGTGGTCCATATATCCACGGGGAAGTTCATGCTCCAGTCGGGGCTATCGGGGTTGCCTCTGCCAAGCGTAACGGTCATGCCGTCGGGAGAACTGGGCCAACCTTCCATGTTGCGGTCGATGTGGAAGTACGCGGACAGTTGCGGCGTGGGTGAAATGAGCGGCGTGGCCTCGGTCCCGCCATTGACGGACCAGCCGGTGCCCGTGGCGGTTTCGTTTGCCCATTCCCATTCCTGCAGACCCCAGGCGGGCCCCCAAGCCGTCAGTAGCACGTAGTCCTGCTTGCCGGCGGTGTTGTTGTACCCTACGCCCAAAACAGAATGCCCATAAATGCCGCTGTCCAGGCTGAGCATCATCGGCCGGCCGGCATCGATTTCGCTGACGTAATCCTGGTAGGTCCAGTCGAAGAAGTAGTGAGGCAGGTTGGTCCCAAGGTTGAACGTGGAGACCTGGTTGGCGTCGAATTTCCTTGATTCGATCTCGGGTGTGCGGGGATCGTCCCAGGCGCCGAAGTTCATCAGAGCGTAGTCGGCTCGGCCGCTGGCGCCGTTCTGGGTCAACAGGAAATCGGCGAGGCTGTCTGCGTAGTGACCCGTCCAACTGCCGTAGGTCAACCCGCTCGACACGCCCGACTGCGCGTTGGCCCAACCGGCCACCACGCCGCGTGCATCAGTGAAGTCAGCCGGATTGGACGAGGTGTGCGGGAAGCTCGATGGCATGTTGTCCTGGCTGCCCGGGTAGGCATCGATGCCTTGGTTCTCCCAGTAGCCGAAGAGCATACCCGCGGCCGTCGGGGTACAGCCGTACCACCAGCAAGAATCGGTCGGCAGGTTCGAGAGGATGACGGCCCCCGGCAGCGGCGCCCGGCCGGCCTGCGCGTCTGCGGAGAGCGGGCAAAGCACCATCGCCCAAACACATAGCCAAATCAAACGGCGCAATCCGACAAAATTTCTCATCGCGCTCCTTTGGCCGCGATTTCTAAAATAATATCGGCCCACGATCGTCGTGGGCTTCTATACTTACTGATTGTATCACATTGCCATAGTCCGTCAAGGGTTTTCCGGTCAGGTAAATCGACCAGCCAGGGAATATCGTATCTCCCTGATTTCAGCCAGGCCATTCATGGGCGATTGGTCAACGCCGACAATCTCGCAGGACGGATTCGGCGTGGTAGCTGCTGCGGACGAACGGGCCGGCCGCCGCGGCTGCGAAACCCATGGCCAGTGCCTCGGCCTGCCATGCGTCGAACTGGGTCGGGTGAATGAAACTGGCGACCGGGATATGGTCGCGGGATGGCGAGAGGTACTGCCCGATTGTCAGGATATCGCACCCGACGCCGCGAAGGTCGCACATCACTTGGCGGACTTCGTCGCTGGTCTCGCCAAGGCCGACCATAAGGCCGCTTTTGGTGCGGAGCGTCATCTTGCGGGCAACAGCCAGGCTGTGGGCATGTGCAAGCAGGTCGAGGCTTTGGCGGTAGTCGGCCTGGGGCCGGACCGCAGGGTACAGCCGGGGCACCGTTTCGACGTTGTGGTTGAATACGTCAGGGCCGGCGGCCAGGACGGTATCGACGGCGGGGTGGCTGCCCTGGAAGTCCGGAGTCAGGACTTCGATAGTAGCGGCGGGCAGACGACGGCGAACGGCGAGGATCGTCCGTGCGAACTGTTCTGCGCCGCCGTCGGGAAGGTCGTCGCGAGTGACTGAGGTGATAACAACGTGCCGTAGACTCAGCCGACCCGCGGCCTCGGCCACCGCCTCGCACTCGTCTGGGCTGGGCGGGGCAACTTCACCCTGCTTGACGGCACAGAACCGGCAGTTGCGCGTGCAGTGCCGGCCCAGAATCATGAACGTGGCTGTGCCAGCTGCGTAACACTCGGCGCGATTGGGGCAGTTCGCACCGTCGCACACGGTCGCCAGCGACAGTTCGCTCAGCAGCCCCGCCACCTCGGCGATCCTGGCGCTGGCGGGGATACGCCGTTTCAACCATGCAGGCAATCGCCGGGCAGTTGCAGGGACGGCAATCGATTTATCATTGTCATGCTCGGCGGTCATCGGCTCCTTTCGATCGGCCTTGGCTTGTTTGTCGGGGGCGAGATGTTAGCTTCTCGCCGCGGCCGTCAGAAGCTCTTTCTCCGCCGCCTTCGTCCACGCGCCGTCTTCGAGCTTCTCCGCCACGGTAGGGTAGTGGTGGGCCAGTTCGGACAATTCGATCAGCGGTACGTCGTGAAGGGACGGATAGACGATGATCTTGCCGGCGATGGTTCGGTTCTTCACGGCCGCGATTCCATCGGCGGCGCCGGCCATGCCGCAGACGGCCTCGACGGAGCGGTTCGTGTCGAGTTGACCGGCTGTGACCTTCTCCAGAACGGTTTTCATGTCCTCGATTCGCGAGCCGCTGGCCCCGAACATGTAGCAGCCCTTGGCTATGTAGCTGTCCATGTCCAGGTCGAATCGGGTCGCAATGGGTATGCCGGCGAAGACGTTGATCATGGCGCCGTGGTCGCTGTCGGAGATGGCCTGGGCGACCAGTTCGCCCAGCGGGGCCATCAGCGCAATGTAGGTGAACTTCTCCGCGAGCGGGGCGGTATTGGGGTTGACGATACGCAGCGCACAGCCGGCCTTCTTGGCAAGGGGCCAGGCCTTCTGGCCCAGCGAGGCCAGGCGAGAGTCGTCGAAATCGGTGGCGGTTACGGACAGGCCGTCCAAGCCGGAGCAGATCGCGCGGATAGCGTGCATCTGGCCCATGGGTCCGCCGGCTCCGACGACCAAAACCCTATCATGCTGGCGAAGTTCGCCCGAGGCCGGGACGGTCTTGTAGGCTTCGGCCGCACTGGTCGAGAGCGTGCCGATCCAACTCGTCCCGCGATAGTGCAGCCGACCGACCCCGACGGAGATCGGTCGGCCGATCTTTATTCCGGCCATGACGATATTGAATATGCCCTTGGTAGCCAGCTTGTCGTTCAGCGCGTCGATGCCGTCCTTGTCGCAGCCGAAGTAGACGATGTCGTCGAAGGCATCGTTTTCCAGTTCGCCCGCGTTGTTGGCGAATGTGACCGGCACGCCCATCGCTTGTACGGCGCGAGCCTGTGCATTGTCGGCACATATTGCCGTTACAGCCGCCGGTCCGCCAGCCGACGAAAAACTCTCGGTTAGCCCTTCGACGGAGAAGCCCTTTTCGGCAACGACGAGCAACCTGCCTTGCGGCTTGATCGTCCGTCGCGGCAGAACGGCGTAGGAGTTCTCCACGCAAGCCCAAGGCTCCACGAGCGCCACGGCCGAGGCGCTCAGACCGGCGTCGGCGTCGATCAGGTAGCGCTGGCCCGTGGCCGAGTCTATCATGATCCGCTCATCCAGCAGGACATACTCCTGCAAGCCGCCCTCGAAGTTGTACCCGAACGCCGCATTGGCCTCGGCCGTTTCCAACTGGCGATAGTCGGCCTGGATCAGCACACGTTGGCCGACGCCGTGGTGCCGCACGTCGGCGCCGACGGCGACTATCAGGCAGACGACTTCATGGCCAGGGACGGTAGGTTTTTCGCCGGGGACGTAGCTGGGTATTTCCGCCAGTGTCTCGGGGGGCATGCCGCGGACAATCTCGCTCTTACGCGGATGGTCGGCGAACTGATGCAGCAGTTTCAGGTCTGAAAAGCAAAGCCCCACCGCCTCCACACGGGCGAGAATCTGCCTGGCCCCGGGTGTGAAAATGGCCTTGGCCTTATTGAGCCTCAGCTTATCCGGACCTATTATTTCGACGGCATACTGGGTTTTGGGAATCTCTGTCAATTTGGTCATTACGTTTCCTTGTGTTTGTATGAGTTAGCCCCAATGGCCTGATGATGTTGAGTCTGCTCGGCCGCGGCGAGGGCCTGGCCGAGCGCGAGGCCGCCGTCGCCCGGCGGCACCTGGCGATGGGTGAAGACCTCCAGGCCGGCCGCATGCAGCAGCTGCCAGAGCCGGCCGGTCAAGAGGCGGTTGGCGAAACATCCGCCGGAAAGCGCCACGCGACTTAACTGTGTTTCACCCGCGATTCGTAAGACGCAATCGGCCAACATGGCGGCGACCGTCTCGTGGAACGCCAGTGCCAACTCCTCGACGGCCCGCCCCTTGCTCGCGTCGGCCACCATCCGGCGAACCATCGGCCGAACGTCTATCCGCGTTGGCCCGTCGTCTTCGCGAATCAATGTGTACTCCATCGGCTCGGCACGTCGGCCTCGCCGGGCAGCGGCCTCGACGGCCATGGCCGCTGCGGCCTCGTGGCTGTTGCGGTCGCACAGGCCAAGCCAGAACGCCACTGCATCGAATAGCCTGCCCAGGCTGGACGACAAAGGCAGCCTAGCCGCAGCCGATGCCAATCGCTGCTCGGTTAGGGCCACCACTTGCTGGTCCACCCTTCGTAGCATTGTTTCCATCTCCCGCCGCCAATCCTGGCCGAAGGCCTCCCGACCAAGTCCCGCCGCCGGTCGCCATGTGTCACGGGCAGCAGAGTCTCCGCCGGGCAGGGGGAAGTAGTCCATGTGGGCGGCGCGTTCGAATTGTCCCTCGTCGCAGACCAGCACCTCACAGCCCCAGACAGCCCCGTCGGTCCCGTAGCCCGTTCCGTCGCAGGCCACGCCTATGACTTGCCCTTGAAGATCATTGTCGGCCATGCAACTGACGATGTGGGCATGGTGGTGCTGCACGGCTACGACGGGTAGAGAATGTCCGCGGGCATAGCGGGTGGCGACGTAGTTGGGGTGGAGGTCGCATGCGAGCAGTTTGGGGGCGGCCTTCAGCAGCAGCTTGAACTGTTCGATGGTGGCAACGAAGTTCCGGTAGGTCGCGGGGCTGGGCAGCTCGCCCAGGTGTTCGCTGACCACGGCCTCGTGCCCCGTGAACAGGCACACCGCCGACTTCATCTCGCCGCCGACGGCCAGGATCGGCTCGGGGGCTTGAGCTGATACACGTATCGTCGCCGGCGCGTACCCGCGTGCTCGGCGAAGGGGAACGACGCGAGAGGGGGTGATTGGGTCGTCGCCCGGCTCGATCAGCATGACCACTGAATCGTCCACACGCCGTGCAATCTCGCGGTCGTGCAGCACGAGCGCATCGGCGATCGATCCCAGCCGACGGATGGCTTCGTCGTTGTCGCTGCAAAGCGGTTCTTCGCTTGGGTTGCCGGAGGTCATCACCAGCGGGCCGAGCCCCTCGGCAAACAGCAGCAGGTGCAGCGGCGTGTACGGCAGCATGATGCCGAACGTGTCGCACCCCGGCGCCACGTCGCAGCTGACAGCGGCGCCCGGCCGTTTGGGCATAAGCACGATAGGGCGGGCCGGGCTGGTCAGCGCCTCTGCTGCCCGCGGCGCCACCTCCGCCAGCGCATCTGCCGCCGACAGCGAGGCGACCATCATGGCCAGCGGTTTAGTCTCCCGGCCCTTTCGCAGGCGAAGGAGGGTGACGGCGGAGACGTCGTCGGCTCGGCAAGCCAGGTGAAATCCGCCCAGGCCCTTGATGGCGACAATCTTTCCTTGGCGAAGCCAGCCAGCGGCGGTTTGGATTGGCTCTCCTTCGACGGCGTAACCGTCGGCGTCGACCATCCACACCCTGGGCCCGCAGACCCAGCAGGCGTTCGGCTGGGCGTGGAAGCGGCGGTTAGCAGGATCATCGTATTCGCCCCGGCAGATGGTGCACATCTTGAACTTCGCCATCGTCGTATTCGGCCGATCGTACGGCACGGCCTGGATGATCGAGTAACGCGGGCCGCAGTTGGTGCAATTGATGAACGGGTAGCGATACCGCCGGTCGGCCGGATCGAGCAGTTCTCGGGCGCAGTCGTCGCAGATGGCCGAGTCCGGCGTTATCTCGGCGTCCTGGAAGCCTGCGCCGATGCTGCCTTCGATGCGGAAATCGGTTTGGCCGCGAACCGGTACGTCGCCGGCGATGAGCCGGCTGATGTGCGCCAACGGCGGCAGCTGGCGGCGAAGAAGGGTTGTAAACGCCTCGATATGCCGGGCCGGGCCTTCCACCTCGATAAACGCACCGCGCGGGTCGTTTCCCACGAACCCACCCAACGCTAGTTCCGTCGCCAGGCGATAGACAAACGGGCGAAAGCCAACGCCTTGCACCCGCCCGCTGACCTCGATTCGCCGGCGCAGCACGTCGCATTCCCCAGGCGGGCCCGCCGAAGGCCGATCAGCATGGTTGGAGCAACTATTGTCCATTCGTCGATCCACAATCAATTGATCAAGAACGATAGTATAAACAGATTGCCGGGCAAAAACCCCCATAATAGCCCCTTGGCCCTAGTACTTTGTAACTGCCAGACTTCAGGGTAATGGCTTTCTTTGCCGATAGGGTTGATAGAACCTTTTGAAACGGCAAGGAGGCCGCCATGAAGAAGCACATTGTCGAGTTGACAACCGAAGAAC
>JABMQG010000152.1 GCA_013203365.1 Planctomycetota bacterium
AACGCCTGGAGTGCAGGGCAGGGCTCCCCTATTCGGGCGTATGCCTACAGCAGCTACGGTTGGGCCGTCGGGGCAATGGGGTACGAAAACGAATGGCAACGCAAGCATCTGGGCAAGGCCGACATGGTTTTCTGTGACGGCCATGCCGAATCGCTCACTATGGAAGAAACCATCGGCAACGGCCGAATGTCTCACTATCACCCGGGGGTCGAGGGCATGTGGACCAATTTGGCCGGGGATTGAGTGCCGCAAAGAAAGAGAAAAACCTTGCCAACTTCGGCCGGCCGGCAGAGCCGATTTGGGCAGTTTTTCAGGCCGAGCAAAAGTTCCCCTGGCAGTTAGGATGAAGCAGGCAACTCGGTTTGGTTTTCATGAATTATGTCATTAGCCCGCCCCTGCGGCGTTCCGTTCAGCGTCTCCCCCGGTAAGATTCCCGCACGCCTCAGTCTTACCAGGGCCACCCCGACGTTATGCACAGGCATGTTGCTTGGTTTGGAGAATTGGGCTTTGACTTGCAGGGGCTCACTTGGCAGACTGTGATCTGACGGAATAGGTTTGCATCGCTCTGGAAACGATTTGTTCCCCCGGTACCCTCTTTTGTCCCATGGCCGGAACATTCAACGACTGGTTGTAGTGCCGTAAACAGGGCCAGTCTGCCACTAGTAAGCAGGGCAGAGCATACAGTACCCGGCCACACAGAGCCGGAAGACATCGACGCTGTGATCGAGATATTGAAAAATCAGCGGCAGAAAGGTGACGGCGTCGTTATGCAGGAGAAGTCTGTAGTGCCTACCGTATGCATAGACCCGGTGCAAAAGCATCATGGCGTCATAGCGCTGGGTTGCTGGTCGTTCGACAGCAGTTACTGGGTTGGACAGGAAGATGATGACTCTCTGGCCGTGATGGCTGGTGCGCTTCGTTGCGGAATGAACCACTTCGACACCGCCTTTGCCTACGGCAGGGGCAAGTGCGAATCGCTGATAGGGCGATTCCTGGCCGCAAACGGTCTGCGAGAACAGGTATTCCTCGCCACCAAGGGCGCCAGCCACGGTGGTGACGGCGAGGGAATCCTCGCCTTGCTCGAAGGCTCGCTCAATCGCCTGCAAGTGGACCACGTGGACCTTTACTACATCCACTGGCCCACCCGTGGAAAGGACTTGCGCCCGGTGATGGAGGCCTTGGAACGTGCCCGCAGCCAGGGCAAGATCGGCGCTATCGGCGTTAGCAACTTCTCAGTCGAGCAGATGGCCCAGATCAGTGAAGTAGGAAAAATCGACGCCCACCAGCTGTGCTACAACCTGTTGTGGCGATACGCCGAGGATGAAGTCATACCCTACTGCCTGGAAAACAACATTGCCGTCGTCACCTACAGCTCACTGGCACAGGGGATTCTTACCGGCAAGTTCCCCAGAGGGCTGGAACTGGCCAAGCGCGACGGCCGCAACAGAATGTTGCTGTTTGAACGCGACATCTGGCCGCACGTTTGCGACGGTGTGGAGGAGTTCAAGTCCGTAGCCGACCAAGCCGGCCGATCTTTGTCGCACCTGGCCATTCGCTGGCTCACCGCCCGGCCTGGTGTCAGATCGGTGCTCATTGGCGCCCGCAAGGTCGAGCAGGTGGAACAAAACGCCGCGGCGATGACTGGAGACATTCACCCGGAGACGCTCGAGCGGCTGACCGCGATCAGCGATGAAGTGATGAAGCATATTCCTGATGTCGGAAATATATTCCGCTACTATCCGCAAGGGGAAAAGCGATGAAGGCATTAGTGCTGGAGAAAGTCAGCCTACTGTCGCTGCGCCAGATCGAATTGGACGAGCGGCTCGGCCCGCGGGACGTGCGAATCAAGATTCATACGGTAGGCATCTGCGGCAGCGACGTGGAATACTACCGGCACGGTCGAATTGGGCCATTCGTAGTCGAGCAGCCTATGGTAGTCGGCCACGAGGCATCCGGAACGGTTATCGAATTAGGCTCGCAGGTCAAGCACCTCGCCGTCGGCGACCGCGTGTGCATGGAGCCGGGCGTCCCCGATCCGCACAGCATGGCGGCGAGGCTGGGTATGTACAACCTCGACCCGTCCGTGCGATTCTGGGCCACGCCGCCCATACACGGGTGCCTGCGAGAGACGGTGGTACATCCGGAGGAGTTTACGTTCAAGCTCCCGAACAACGTCTCGTTCGCCGAGGGCGCCATGATCGAGCCGTTGGCTATAGGCATGCACGCCGCAACCAAGGCCGCCCTCGCACCCGGCGACCTGGCGGTGGTTCTCGGTGCCGGGACGATTGGGGCCGTTACGACGCTGGCGGCCCTGGCCGGCGGGTGCTCGCGGGTGATCGTCACCGACGTCAAACAGTCAAAGTTGGACCTGCTTGCCAAACTCGGCCCGATTACGCCTGTTAATGTCGGCAAGGAAAGAGTCGCCGACGTAGTCGCGGACATGACCGGCGGCTGGGGCGCCGACGTGGTGTTCGAATGCAGCGGCAGCCCCGCCGCCATCGCCGCCGTCTTCGAGCCTTTGCGCCCCGGCGGACGGGTGGTCCTGGTTGGAATGCCCGGGGGGCCCTCGCCACTTGACATAGTTGCCGCACAGGTGAAGGAGGCCTGCATAAGCACCATTTTCAGATACGCCCACGTCTTCGACAGGGCCTTGGCCCTTATCGGCAGCGGCAAGATAGACGTAAAGCCGTTGATTACGGACAAGTTCGCCTTTGAAGATTCGATCCGGGCGTTCGAATGGGCACTCGACATGCCTGACAGTTCAGTCAAGGCCGAGATCGAGATGCCCGTCTGATCGGCCTGGCACTGGGAAAACGCATGTTCACGCGAAATGAGCTTCGAGATGTTATCCACCACAGGCGCAGTGGCGGGCCGATACCTGGGTGGTACGACTACTTCGCGACCGAGACACAAACCAAGTACGGCCGGGTTCTCGCGGAACTGGTGCGGCAATACCCCGACGATTTTCTCCGGTTCTCGCCCGCGGACGGCCCAGAATTCACCGATAGTCGAGGAACCGACGTCTGGGGTTGCGAGTTTATTACCAGCCAAGACGGCGCGGGCACGAATGTCGGAACCTTGGCGCTCGATGACTGGGCTGGCCTGGATGCTTACCTCAAACGAATTCCAAACCCAAATCGCCAGGGACGGTGGGATCAGGCCAAGGCGATGCTCGCCGACGCCGACCGGCGTTACAAACTCGGCGTGTTTTGGCTGTCACTGTTTGAACGGCTCCACGTGATCCGCGGTATGGGGAACCTGTTCCTGGACTTTTACGAACATCCTCGGGAGCTAAACAGGCTGTTAGACCCCGTCGAGCAGTACCTGCTGACGACCATCGATCAGTTCGCCTCGTTCGGTATGGACGGGGTGCTACTCGGGGAAGACTGGGGCATGCAGGACAGGCTGATGGTCTCGCCGGATATGTGGCGCCGGTGGTTCAAGCCCAGGTACAAGACCATCTTCGACCGCATCCACAGCCTGGGAATGGACGTGTGGTTGCATTCCTGTGGAAAAATCGACGACATACTCGGCGACTGGATTGAACTGGGCCTGGATGTTATCCATCCCCTGCAATACGGATGCGTCGACTGGGACCGGGCGTCCGGCCTATATCGGGGCAAAGTGTGCTTCCTCGGAACCATTGACGTGACCCACGTGCTCACCAGCGGCACGCCCGGAGAAATCGCCGATCACGTGGGGCGGATCGTGAGCCTCTTCGGCAACGACGCCGGCGGATTGATCCTCGCCCCGGGAAATACCATCTTGCCGGAAACGCCCCTGGAGAATATCCGCGCCCTCTTCGAGGCTATGGACAAATACCGATGAGACTCTTTAAGAGTACCTGAGGACTGGACCTCCCTGTGCTCCATTGAATTCTGGCATGGGGCATATGACGAGTATCACAAACAAAAGGAGAAACTCGCATGAACAGTCGCATTAGAATTTGGATCGGTCTGTTGGCCGTAACGGCGATTTTGGCCCAGCACGGACATTCCCTTGCCGGGGAGTATTTTGTGGATCGCGGGCACCCGCAGTGCTCGGACGAGAATGCCGGCACCGAGGCATTGCCTTGGAAGACGATCAACAAGGCTGTCAGCGTCGCACAAGCCGGCGACACCGTTTGGATCAAGGCCGGCGTCTATCGCGAAGGGATTCAACGCTTTGCCAATCGCGGCGAGTACTACGCCAGCCGGATTCGGTTTATCACCCTCGCCGCCTACAAGAACGACCGGGTTGTAATCGATGGCACGGTGGTGATCAGCGAATCAGAGTGGCAACGGGTTGAAGGGACCAAGAACCTGTTTTTCATCAGTCTGCCTGAAGACTCGAACCAGGTG
>JABMQG010000153.1 GCA_013203365.1 Planctomycetota bacterium
CATTGGCGAAATTGCCGGGCCCTGGACCGTCAAGTTCGACCCGAAGTGGGGCGGGCCGAAATCGGTCGAATTCAAGACGCTCGAAGACTGGACGAAGCGGCCGGAACCAGGCATCAAGTCTACTCGGGCAAGGCGACGTACCACAAGACATTCGATCTGCCCAAGACGGCGCAAGGAAGCAAAAAGCGTTTGTACCTGGACCTCAAGCGAGTCAGAAACGTAGCGCAGGTCCGGCTGAATGGGAAGGACCTCGGCGTGGTCTGGACGGCGCCGTGGCGCGTGGAGATCACCAAGGCTGTAAAGCCAACCGCCAACAAGCTCGAGATCGACGTGGTAAACCTATGGCCCAATCGCCTGATCGGCGACGCCGCGCTGCCGAAGGAAAAACGCCTGACCACGACGAACGTTACGAAGTTCAAGGCCAATTCTCCCCTGATGGCCTCGGGCCTGCTCGGGCCGGTGACACTGCTGTCGGCCACACGGCCCGCCGGCCGGTGGTCTAAGGAAAAAGCCAATCAATGGTACGCCAAGCAACCCCTCCCGTGCGGGTTTAACTACATACCGGCTAGTGCGATCAGCTACACGGAGATGTGGATGCCTTACTGCTTTGACGCGAAACTGATCGACAAGGAACTCGCGCTGGCGGGAGGTGTCGGCTTTAACTGCCTGCGGATGGTCCTGCCGTTTGTGGTTTGGGAGCACGATCCCAAAGCGTTCAAGAAGCGGCTGGATGAGTTTCTCGGCGTTTGCGACAAACGCGGAATCAAGGTGATGTTTTCGCTGTTTGATGACTGCAAGTTCGGTCCGATCAGCGATCCGAAATACGGGCAGCAGCCTAAAGTCGTGCCCGGACACTACGCCAACGGCTGGACACCCTCGCCGGGACACAGCATGGTTCGCGACGCGAAGACCTGGCCGCGGCTCGAAAAATACGTCAAAGACATCGTCGCATCGTTCAAGGAAGACCGCAGGGTATGGGTGTGGGACCTGTACAATGAGCCCACCAACAGCGGTCTGGGCGCCGCTTCGCTGCCGCTGGTCCGCAAGACATTCACGTGGGCTCGCGAGGTCGGGCCTTCTCAACCGCTGACCGTCGGCCGATGGAACGGTAACAAGAAACTTAACGAGATCGTTCTTCAAGAGTCGGATGTCATCACCTTTCACCAGTACGCCAAGGCAAGCGCGCTTCAGGCGATTATCGCTGACTTGAAGAAGGAAGGGCGTCCGGTGATCTGCACCGAATGGATGGCCCGAACCCTCGGCAGCCGTTTCAAAACGCACCTTCCGATCTTCCGCAAGGCCAAGGTCGGCTGCATGCACTGGGGCTTAGTCAATGGCAAGACACAAACCCACTACGCCTGGGGCTCAAAAGCCGGCGCCCCCGAACCAAAACTCTGGTTCGTAGATCTTTACCGCAAGGACCACACTCCCTATGATCCAAAAGAGATCCAGACCCTCAAGCAACACATTGCCTTGAGCAAGGCGTCGAAGCAATAGAACCGGCGTCCTGAAGGCCAACATTAGATACCAGGAAAGAGAGAAACATATGAAACGATCAGAACCCGATCAGGTGCTTGAAGTGTCACGCAGGGCTTTCCTTTATACGACAGGCCTCGCCGCCGCGGGTGCTCCGCTTATGTTCATGGGCTGCGGGGGGGGCGATCTCCCGGGCAATGAGCCGGCCGCACTAGCGGTGAAAGCCAACGACTCCAGGAAGCCGGCGAACGTTCGGGCGGTATTCGTATATCCGCCGTCGAAGGTGTTCGCGGACAATCCGAAGGGCTGGTGGAGCTGGCCGGGCAGGGAATTCGATGCTGAGGGGCGACAGGTGCAATACGCGGGCGAGCTGAAGAAGATCCAGGAGCGGCTTGGGATGACGATTAACGTTGATGACAAACCGGTGGCCAGCACGAGCGATGCGCGACGCATCGCCGGCGAGATCACAAAAGACAAGCCCGACGGACTGCTGATAGTGATGTTCTACAACCGGAGCCTGAATCACGTCGACCTGCTTCTGAAGGCGGCGGAGGCGGCGGGTGTTCCTGCGGTATTTTACATCACCCTTGGCGTCAAACACGGATCGGTGGCGAAGTATCGCAGGGAGGGGCTGTACTTCATCCAGTCTCTGGACAACTTCGAGGCGATCGAATACGGAATGCGGATGATCAACACCAAGACGCTCCTGTCTCGGAGCCGGCTGTTGAGCATTACCAACGCCAGGGGTGTTTCGGAGAAAACCGAAAGCTTCCTCGGGATCAATGTCCGCACGGTACCGTCAGCGAAGTACGCCGAGATTTTCAGGAAGATCGAGATTGACAGCGAGGCCAAAAAGCTGATCCGGAGCTTCACCAGGGACGCAAAGGCGGTGCGCGTCTCGCGGGAGGCCCTCGAGAATGCGGCAAGGGCGCACCTGACGTTGCAGAAGATGATATCGGAGCACCAGGCCCATGGCGTGACGATGACATGTCTGAGAGCGGGAATGCTGAAGCCGTGCATGAGTTTTGCGACGTTGAACGGGCAGCTTTTCCCCGCGGCATGCGAGAATGACATAAGTGCGGCCTACAGTC
>JABMQG010000010.1 GCA_013203365.1 Planctomycetota bacterium
AACGACGACAACAACAACAAACCCCAAACAAGCGGCGTTGATGCCGTTCGACTTCAAAGTCGACGAAACTCTGATGCACGCCCAGCTTCAACGTGTGGAGAATATCCCGCTGGGCGAGCTTACCGCCGAGGTGGTTCTGTCCGAGATGCGAGACAAGAAACTGCGTGTCGACGCCGAGGCTGAGCGAACGGTTGGGGAGGCCGTGGCTATTTGGCGGTCGAACCCGGAGTCTTGCCCGCCAATCGTAGTGGTCAAGGGCCTGCCACCGGAGCATGGGCAAGACGGCAGGCTGGTGTGGGCGCCCGGGCGCGACCCCACCCGCCGAGCGGCCCAGTTTCAGGAAGACCAGGCCGACCATTATGCCTCCCAATTGATCAGCGTGGGAGTCAACGACCTTATCGCCACGGTCATACCGCCTACCGACGGCAAGCCGGGCGTGAACGTTCATGGGGCCGAGATACCCGCAAAGAACGGCTCGGTAGCTGAGGTCAAGATTGGCGACGGCTGTCATCTGGAAGATGAAACCGGGCAGATCGTCTCCGACCTTTTCGGCACGCTCAAGAGCGACGGCAAGGCAATCAGTGTAACCGAAGGCCTTCACATCACCGAAAACGTGGACTTCAGCACGGGGCATGTAACATCGCCCGGCGACGTGCTGGTCGACGGATATGTGGCGGATCTGTTTCAGATCACCTCCGGCGGCAGCGTCACCATACGCAAGGACGTCAACGCCGCCGAGATCCGCGCGGCTAAGGACGTGACGGTCGGCGGTTGCCTGGTGAACCATAGAAAAGGCATTTGCCTGGCCGGCGGTGACATTACCCTTCGGCTGGTGGACAATTCCATCGTCGCCGCCCACGGCAGCATCCGGATTGCCAGGCAGGCCCTTAGCAGCGACATATTCGCCGGCGGGGTGGTGGAATGCACCGCCGGCACGATCAGCGGCGGGGTTGTCGCCGGCCGAGGCGGCGTGACGGCCAAGGTGATCGGCTCGCCGGCCGCGTCGACCATCATGGTGCTGGCCGGCGTTGACTGGATGCTCAAGGCGGTGACCAGCGCCGCGATGGTCCAGCTGGAGGAAATCGGGGCGGTCATCGCCGATCGGCTTCCCACTGTTCGGGCCTTCAAGGCCAACAGCCTTCAACGGCTCACAACTACCCAGCGCGAACGGCTGGCCGAGCTGGGTCGCGAACTCAAGGGGCTCTTCAGCGAACGCGAAGAGCTGACAGCCGCAGTGGCCGCCGCCCACAAGGAAAGCGAGGAGGCATGCCAAGCCACAGTTACGGTGACCGGGCAGATCCACGCAGGGGTTGAGATGCGACTGGGCAACTGGGCAACGCGAATCGACAGGCCCATGAAGGGCCACCTGACCTTCTCTGTAGCGAACATACTCAACGAGCGAGTCATCATCGCCAAGACCGCCAACGGCAACACCTCTACTTTCCGCACATGGAACCTTGCAGAGCCCCTTCAGAACGTCAAGTTGCCGGAGATGCCACCGGCACGACCCGACGACGACGAGGAAGCTGTCTGAATCACCGGCCAATCTCGTCTTAGAGCCCGGCGACCAAGTAGCCCCCCCCGGTCCTGCCCGGCGCTGCCCAAGACGTCGGCGGCGATGGAAAACGCACCCACTCGGACTGGTGTTCGCCGATACCGAACAGAATCCGTACAAATGGGTTTGTTTGGCAAAAAAAAGTTTACGGAAGGGGCCGGAATGGCTGTTGGCATGTGAGGGCTGGGACGCTTAAAATTGTCGTAAGAGGCGCTGTACACGATAGATATCACCTTATGCCTCGCGGGGAGCCGGCGGGCAGGCGGCGGGGGAAAATGGGTTTGCAAAGCCAGTTCCGATTTTTCAGATAACATACCTAAAGATGCCCCAAAAAGAAGCCCAAAAGAAGTCCCAAAAAAGGCCCTCCGAATCCGGGGGGTGGGCCGACTTGACGCTTCGGCCAATTCCACGCGCCGTCGTTCGATTCGCAATGCGCACATTGAGTGCTGGCGAACATCGTACGTGTCGGCCGTGGCGATGTCTATACGCCCGGTGAGCGCGGATGAGGCGTTGTTGAGGGGTATTAGACGACCTTAAAAACTTAAACTTGTCCGGTGAGTCCGCGCCGTCGCTAAGTTGCGTGCTGGCCGAGCAGTGGAACGACCGGCTGGCCAAGAAAGAGCGGAACGACCGGCACGACATAGGTAAGCGTGTCTCTGAAATTCCGGATTGACACGAACTGTCTAGACCCGTAAGATTCGTGACCCGTAAGATTCGTACAGACAATTTGATTGCGTGACGTAAGTTGTTTGTCGCCCTTTGGTGGGCCCAAGCTACGACTCCGGCTTTGCCGGATATAATTCACCAAGGCGACAAGCCGTCGGCGCTGGCCCCGCGTACACATAGCGGGGTCCGGTGTCCGGCGGATGAACCGAAGGTGAGCGCTGTCGTAGGCGCGGGTCCACCGGGGAGTCCGTCGGATACTGGACCTCGCTTTCTTTTTGCGCGGGCTGGAGCGACATTATGTCTAAAAAACAGCAGTCAAAAAAACAGGAGTCTAGAGCGTCTAACGTTTATGATGCAACATATCCGATGTAGTAAGT
>JABMQG010000154.1 GCA_013203365.1 Planctomycetota bacterium
CCCTATTGCCGGGTCGGCCGGCTGCTCTGCCTCATGCGCACCGTCAGCGCGGCCTGTCCGATCTACGAGGCGCACAGCGACGATCAGGGGCTGACCTGGTCCAAGCCTTGCCCCACCCGCGCCGTCGGCGTCGATCCCTGTCTGCTGGAGCTGTCCGACGGCCGGCTGGCGTTCAGTTGGGGTACCCGGTTGTGGGACAACTCCGGACGTCGAACCAATCCTCCTGGCCAGGCTCCGACCTTCAAGCTGTGCCTAAGTTCCGATGGGGGGCAGCACTGGACCGAGCCTCTGGAAATTCCGCAGGTATCGCCATCCACCGGAATTGGATCCAACACGGGCTACTCGGCGCTGGCGGAGCTTGAACCCGGCCATCTGCTGATGGCGTACGACGTTGGATCGTTCGGTGACAAACGTCATCTGATCGCTGTCCGCGACGTGATCATCGAACCTTTGACCGGGGGTCCGATTACAAGTAACAATTTGCAAAGATCGCAAGAAATAAACTTCCAGCATTGTTGTAACTCAAACAGAAATACCTGAAGGGATTCATCACGATGAAACTGAATCAGAACGAGTATCGCAATAAACTTCTTGGCTGCTGGCTTGGAAAGAACGTCGGCGGCACGCTCGGCGCCCCGGATGAGTGGCATCGGCGGATCAACAACCTCACCTTCTATACCCAGCCTGATCTCAACGGCAATCCCATGGCCAATGACGATCTCGATATCCAGCTTCTCTGGATCCTTGCCATGGAGGAGAAGGGGATCAATGTCACGACGCAGCGGCTGGCGGAGTATTTCTGTCTCTATGTTGTGCCCCATTGGGGCGAGTATGGCATGGGCAAGATCAACATGCACCAGGGGTTGCTGCCGCCCATGTCCGGAAGTTTTCAGAACGTCCATCGGCACAGCTGCGGCTCCTATATTCGAAGCGAAATCTGGGCCTGTATTGCCCCCGGCCTCCCCAAGGTTGCGGCCCGGTATGCGTATGAAGATTCGATCATCGACCACGGCAACGGCGAGGGGACCTACGCAGAAATCTTTATGGCGGCATTGGAAAGCGCAGCCTTTTTTATCAGTGATCTACGTGAACTTATCGACATCGGTCTCTCCTATATTCCCAAGGAGTGCGGAGTCGCCAAGGCGGTTCATACCACGTTGGCATGTTTTGACGACGGGAAGAGCTGGGTCGATACGCGCCACGAGGTACTCCGGCAGCACCGTGGAAAACTGGCCGACTGGCTTGTCAGCGCGGAAGACAAGGCCCGGGGCTTCGATACCGGCGTTGTCGGTTACGATGTCCCGTCCAACATGGCCATCACGCTGATTGGTCTCCTCTGGGGAAGGGATGATTTCAGCCAGGTTGAGTGCATCGCGGTCAACTGCGGCGAAGACACGGACTGCACGGCTGCCACGGCCGGATCCATCTGGGGCATCATCCACGGCGCCGCCGCGATTCCACAGAAATGGCTCGACCCTATCGGCCGCAACATCAAAACCATTTGTCTTAACATCGCTGATTTAAACTGGGGCAAAAGACTTCCACAGACCGTGGATGATCTGGCCGACCGCACGGCGCGTCTCTGCAAACAGGTGCTGGTCCGGGAGAAGGCCCAGGATCTTTGCGGCGAAGGACCCACGGATCTCAACGGGGTCACGGCGGCGCAGTTTAAAGTCACCGATGAGGGACGCTCCATCTGGGGCGGTTTCAATGGGACGCGTTTTGACTTCGATTTCTTCACGGTGCATGTGGACTACGGATGCGAGGGCGCGGTTATCCGTGATTCTCAGCCCAAATCGCTGACAGTGCGCATCACCAATACCTATCTGGCGCAGGCCAATCTCTCACTGCACTGGTATCTGCCCGAAGGGTGGCAGGTGACCCCGTCGCCCGACGGTTTTGCAAACTGCGTGCCGGTAGCCTTCGGCCTGCCGGAACTTAAGCTGGAATACCAGGTCATGGCGCCGAAACTGACGAGAACCTGTAACCGGGCCGCGCTGGAGATCACCATCGAAGGGCGTCCCATGGTGATGCTGGTACCCGTCATGCTGCTGAACGGGAACATGCTGCCGGAGGCGATTGGTGAATAGGAAGGCGTCAAATCGTGGCGGCCAAGGCGGAGGGGGAAGCCTCTGGGGTTTGGACGGTGAGAGGCTACGGCAGCGCGCCCACTCTCCCGATTGGGCGTCATGCCTTGCGGGGATGCGGTCAAAAGTGGGCGACTTGGCGACGTTCGGCGTGCGTATTCCGAAGCCCGATGAACCGCCCGGTTGGCCCCATCACTACATCTGCCCCACGTGCGCGGTGCGACTGACGTTCGACCGCGGCTCGGAGCGCGAGCACCGGTGTCCGCAGTGCAAGGGCGTCTTTCATTCACAGGATATGAGCAAGGCTTGGATCACGGCCCTGAACACCGGACAGATTCGGGCGGCCCGGGCGGCCTGCATACTCGAAGCGGTCGATGGTGACGGGGTGGCAGCTGACCTGGCGAAGCAGGTTCTTCTGGGGTATACCCGGCGGTACCCGGATTACCCGGAGCGCAGTGATTTTGCCTGGACGCAGGGACGAGTCGAGGGGACGAGCCTTCAGGAGGCCGTGTGGATGCTGCCCGCTGTTCAGGTCTACTGCTTCCTTCGCGATAACGGCCAGCTCACCGATGTCGAACAAGCTGAAGTGCAGGACAAGATGTTTGTGCCCGCCATCCAGCTGTTGATGAGGCAACAGACGCAGAGGTGGCAAACGGTCCGGGTGCATAACATCCAAGTCTGGCACGCGGCCGCAATCCTGGCGCTGGCCGACGCGGCAGGGCGGCCGGAGGATGTCGCGTTTGCCGAAGAAATCGTCAAGGTGAATCTGGAAGAAGGTGTGCTGCCGTCCGGTTTATGGTTCGAAGGTTCCCCTCATTATCACTTCTATACCCTGGAGGCCTTTACGGAATACGCCCTGGCGGCCCGGGCGGCCCGCCGGCCGCTGATGCTGCCTGAACAACTCCAAAGAATGTTTACCGCACCGGTACAATTGTTGTTGCCTGACAGAACCCTGCCGCTTTTTAACGACGGCTGGGACGCGCATCCACTGGCCTCGCGCGCCGAGAGCTATGAGATGGGGCAGCATTTTTTCGGCGGGTTCGAGGGTGTGCTCTCGACCATCTATCGGGAATGCGGCGCGGAGCGGACGGGCGCCTTCGCCTTCCTGTACGGCCCGGACGCCATTCCGGCAGATATTGACCCGCCTCCGCACGTACAGTCAGGAGGCGTCCAATGCGTCCTTGGCTTATTGCCTGTTTTACGATCTGCAGCGGTTTGTAAAAGCGGAAGTTATACCCTACCATCACTACCAAGG
>JABMQG010000155.1 GCA_013203365.1 Planctomycetota bacterium
AAGATAATCGTGATATGCTCTAGCTCGGACCTGGTTTACATTCGGGCCTTAATTTCGGAGAGAATGCCTTCGACGGCCATTATGCAGTCTGCGATCTGCTGGCGTGGTGTGGCCCCGCCGTTCGGGGTGGCTGTCAGAATCCCCGCGGCCAGCCGGTCATCCGTTGGCAAGTGGCCGACCAGTGGGATGTCCTGCAGCGCCACGGCGATTGACTCCAACTCCATCGGCCGGTTCACGCGGTTGGCAACGGCCAGAACGTTCCTCACGCCCACATCGGCGGCGAGCTTCCGCACACGACGGGCTGTCATCAGGCTCCAAGGGGTGTGGTCCACCACGATCAGCAGCGCGTCGGTGCCTTGGGCCGTCGCCCGGCCGAGGTGCTCGATGCCCGCCTCCATGTCCATGACGAGGTGCTCGTTGCGCCCCAGCGCCAGGTGCACCAGCAGCGCCTTTAGCAGCGCCGTCGCCGGGCACAGGCATCCCTCCCCGCCTTGCCGGATGCCCCCAAGCACTAACAGGCGGATGTCGCCGATGGCCCGGCAGAATCGTTCAGGGATGTCCTCGACTTGGGGATTGAGCTTGAAGAACGCCCCATACCCCTCTTTAACGCCGGTGCGCTCGGCAATCAGCTCGCGCATCTCGGATAAGGGAGTGATCTCTTCGTTGGGCGGTATCCCCAGAGCTGAAGCGAGGTTAAAGTCGGGATCAGCATCGATGGCCACGACCTTCTCCCCCCGGCTGCTCAGTGCCACTGTCAGCAGAGCCGACAGCGTCGTCTTGCCCACGCCGCCCTTTCCTGATATGGCCAGCTTCATGTCGGTTCCCATCTAGTGGTACAGCCGCTACTTCTCTGCGGTCGCCCGACGGGACAGCTCATTGCGACGAAAACGCTGGATGACCCACCAGACGCACCAGCACGGAGTTGCCGACCGCGTCGGCAATCGTTCGGGAAGAGCGACCCTTGGCCGCCTACAGGATACTCTGACATCGCGTCGCCAAGCCGACATCCCGTGTCTGTCGCCGCCATCGCCGAAGCTCCATCTTGACCTGCTTGGGCAAGCACAGGACAATCGTCTCCATATGAATTCCTTTCCGTATTGTCTGAGGTCAACGTCACCATACAATGGAGCCCCTATTCGTATAAATACAAACCATAGTGATTCAACGACTTATAGTGGCGTGCATTCATACATGGTCATTTAGCGAGGCGTCGCCGTGTGCGGGTCCGGCTGCGGCAGACATAACCGGGTGAGTGCTTCCACGGCCTGGCGTGCCGCGAGCCCAGCCTGGTCGTCCACAGGTAGGGCTTGCGCACAGCGACGGTACAAGTCCTCGTCGAATGGCACATGCACGATCTCACTAACACCGTTGATGGCCCGCCCATAGGGTGTGGCCAGCGCCGGGCCGAGCTGGCCGGCCTTGTTGACGGCCAGGATGCGGCGTTTCACCTTAATCGGCAGGGCGTCGGCGAGCCGGGAGATGCGGGCGACGGTGGTCATGCCTACAGGCGTGGCTTCGGTGACCAAGATGAGTGAGTCGATGTCGTCCACGGTCAGGCGAGAGAGGTACTCCATGCCCGCTTCGCAATCCACCACGACCACCGGGTAGGCGCCGCGAAGTTCCTTGAGGTACCGCCGCAGCAGGCCATTGACGTAGCAGTAGCACTTGGGGCCCTCGGGTCGGCCCATCGTGAGCACGTCGAAGCCGCTATCCTCGACGAGGATCTCCGCCAGCCACTGGTCCAACAAGCGTTCCTTGGGGATCTCGGTGACGTTCATGGCTGCGGCGCCCATGCGTTCGCGGAGGTCGGCGATAGTGTGCTCCACCGGCACGCCGAGCGTCAGTCCGAGCGTAGCGTTGGGATCGGCGTCCACGGCGAGCACGGGTCGGACCCCGATGCGGAGAAGCTGCCGTAGGACCATCGCCGCCAGCGTGGTCTTGCCCGAGCCGCCTTTGCCGCTGAATGCCAGGATCGCGCCCATCTCAGGAACCCCTCTCTGTGGCCATCTCGGCCATCACGCGGGGGAACAGCTCGATGTTCGTGTGTGGCAAGAAGCATGCCGAGATGAACTGGTCCATGAAGCTGGGGTCGGTACTCAGCTCGAAGTAGGTGGTATGCAAGGCGATGTCGAACATCTCCTCGTAGCAATCGGTGCACAGTGCGGCGAACTTGGCCCCGGTGATGGAAGTGTTGCCCACGAAGCGCAGACGGTCCCTCGGCACGTCCGGCAACAGGCCTATAAATACCGCGTTGGCAAGGTTCATGAAGTTGCCGAACGCCCCGGCGACCATAATCTCGGCCACGTCGTCGAAGCTCATGCGCAGCGCCTTCAGCAGCACGGTGGCGGCGGCGTAGATGGCGCCCTTGGCGCGCAGGAGGTTGTTGACATCGCCCTGGGTGATGACGATGTCTGTGTTGTTGCCGGTCTGCGGGGCGGGAATGATCACCCACTCCAGCTCGCCGTGCGGTCCGGTGCGGAGCTTGCCGCCGACAGCGTCGGCGTTAAGTCGGCCGGTGCGGTCGATGACCCCCACTCGCAGCATCTCGGCGACCAGATCCACATAGCCGGTACCGCACATTCCTACCGGCAGGGCGGCACCGACGGTGGAGTAGTTCAGCACTCTTCGGGCATCGGCCATGCGGATATGGTCGATCGCTCCGGGCGTGGCCCGCATCCCACTGTGGCATTCGGCCCCCTCGAACGCCGGACCTGCCGAGGCGCTGGCGCAAACAAGAAAATCCTTGTTGCCGATCACGATCTCGCCGTTGGTGCCTATGTCGATGAGCATTCGCACGTTGTCGCCGCGGGCCAGGCCCGTCGCGTATACGCCGGCGACGAGGTCGGCCCCGACGAACCCCGCCACGCACGGCAGGCAGTACAGCAGCCCACGGGGATTGATTTGCAGGCCCACCTCCGCCGCGCGAAATGGTGGCAGGTGATACGCCGATCCGACGTAAGGCTCCTTGCGGATGTTTTCAGCGGGCAGCCCCAGCAGCAGGTGCATCATCGTAGTGTTGCCAGCCGCGGCGACCAGAGAGATGTCGCTGGTGCCCAGGCGGTAGCGGTGGGTCAGGCCACGGACCAGTTCGTTGAGGTCGCCGATGATCGCCTCGCGCAAGGCGCGTTCGTTGGCGGGATCCTGGGAGGCGTAGATGATACGGTGGATCACGTCGGCGCCATAGGCGGCCTGGGAGTTGTACTTCGCGGCTCGGCCCAGCGTCTGGCCGTCGCGCAGGTCCACCAGGTGGCAGACGACCGTCGTCGTGCCGATGTCAGCGGCAATGCAGAAGTTCTGCCTGCTGGTGTCGCCGGACTCGACGTCGATGATCTCCGTCAGCGGCCCGCGAAAGCCGGTCACGGCGGTGACCTTCCAATCGGACTTGCGCAACACCACCGGGAACAGGCGCGTGACCTTCAGTCCCATCTGTAAGTCCTCGAACCCCGTGGCCTTCCTGAGGGACTGTTCCAGACGCTGAAGGTCGGAGACGTTGTTCTCCAGGCAAGGCGGCCCCAGCATCAGGAACGTCTTGCGGACCAGGGGAGACAGGACGCGCTCGCGTCCAGCAGACTTGGCCAGCTCCGCCAGGAACGGCACCTCGCCCGGCACGTGCTCGGGCCGGCCGGTCAGACGCGTCTCGGGAGGAACCTCGACCTGGAGGTCCGACTCCACGCAACCCTGGCAGGCGAGGACGTAGCCCTGCTGAATCTCCTCGCGAGTGAAGAACTCCGTTGAGCCGCCGGAGATATGGCCCTTCCGCACGATGACGCGGCAACGCCCGCAGACGCCCTCGCCGCCGCACAGTGAGTTGACAAACACGCCCGCCTGTGCGGCTGCAACCATGATGGTCGTTCCATGGGCGACCTCGGTCGATATGCCGTCCGGCACGAACTGAACTTTGCACTTCTCGGCCATGATGCGGGTCAGTTTATCCTTACCTTAGACGCGCGGCATTGGCGTGCTTACGCCACCTTCCACTCGCTCTTGAGGAACGGGCCGATCCCCGAGGCCTCCTTGGGGCCGACCAGGACCTCCCAGCCGGACTCCTCGGCCAGCGGGGCGGCCATGACGGCGACCAGCCCGGGGATCACGAGCTTGCGGTGTTTGACCTCGTTCTCCATGCCGGCGGCCTTCAGCGCAGCGGTGATGGTCTTGGGGTTGAGCTTGTCGGATGCCCAACTCGTTAACACGCTGGTGCCTTCGGTGTCCACCGCCAGGATCCGGCAGGGGATGCGCGACGCCTCCACCTCCGACTCCACCGCGTAGTAGCTCAGCGAGAAGTTCGTGGTCACCAGCAGCGGGCTGGCCGGGCCAACCTCACCGATGTCGTAGACCTTGGCCTCCACCTGCACGGGTTTCTGCGGGTCGGTGTAGATGTTCTGCCGCGTGGTCAGGATGGGCAGCAGCAGGTAAGGCTCCCAGGCGTTGCAGACCACGACGGCGGCGTACTTACAGACGTATGCACAGGCGTCCAGGGCGGCAGCGGTGGCATCCTGGGCGGCGGCGACAGCCAGCACCGGGTAGCCCAGGGGACGGAACTTCTTTTTCAGGGTAGCCCGGCGGGTGCGCGTCATGAACTCCAGCGTCGCCGAGGCCGGGGCGTCTCCCGGGGAGATCAGCACGTTCTTGATGCCCTTGGCCGCCAGGGCCTCCACGCGCTCGGCGACCGATTCCAGCGAGCCGGCCACGCACAACAGTGCGGCAGCCTTTTCGGCCAGAACGGCCAGGTCGTCCACGGAGGCGTCGGCGGTGCAGTATAGCACCGGCCGCGCGCCTGTCAGCGGGCCGGTAGCCGCGGCCGCGAGGCTGTCGAGCTTCCGGCTCATCAGAACCATCGGCACGGCCAGTTCTTTGGCGATGATCTCAGCAGCGGCTGTGAACTTCTCCACAGAGTCGGACTCGTTGTCCAGGGCGATCATTTGGGCGGTCAGTACCTGGCCGACGCGAGGAAACCCCAGCGCCTTGAAGGCGGTACAGGCCTCGCGTATGGCATTGCCGTCCTGGGCGTCGGAGACCCGCAGCGCAACGGCTGTGGGATGATGGAACTTCTCGTCGTGGCGGAACAGGACCGTCTCCTGCCCGACCTCGATGGGGTTCTGCTCCGGGCCCATCTTGACGAGCCGTTGCGGCGGAGCCGAAGCCTCGCCAAGCTCCGCGCGGGCCTCGTCGGACAGGCGCGGGCAGCCATCCATCGTGGCCTGCCCCGCGGCAACCCTCATCGCGAAGGCCAAGCACGTGGGCACGCCACATTCACGGCAGTTGGTTTTCGGGAGGCGCTTATAGATGTCCAAACCGGTCAAAGCCATGATCCTTCTCCTGTATTCCTTGCCGCCCGGGGGCACTACATCAGAGAATCCATCTTCAAGGCCGGATGGTCCACGCCTTTAAGGTGCTCCAGAAGCTGCTCGGAGGTCGTGGCGACGGTCTCGTCGGCAATTTTGTCCACGAAGCCCGACAAGTCCATCTCGGCGGCACGTTTCTCGATGCGGTCGCGCATGTAATCCTTGAGATCCTTGGGCATCCAGACCAGGCGCGGCAGGCCGCCCTCGGCGCGGATGAACTTGTGGCTGGCGACGTACAGCCGACCGACGCCGAGGAACCCGGGTGTCTGGGCCCCGCCGCCGACACTGCCAGCCAGCGTTGAGAATGGCAT
>JABMQG010000156.1 GCA_013203365.1 Planctomycetota bacterium
CGCCGTACCACCGCTCGTGCGGATAGCCCTCGGCATACTTATCGGTCAGGACCGCCGCGGTCGCTTCCAGTACGGCCCGGCTGGTATGATTCTCGCTGGCAATAAGATTCAATACGGCCTGCTGCCGAGAGAGTTCCTCGTTTATCAAGCCAAACACGTCTGGATCAGAACTTTCCAGCAAACCCATTATCTATCTCCGGTTCTGTGTGCCTTGGTACCAACCCAAGCGGATAATCTATCGACCCCTGCTTCGCCGGGCAAGGTCCTTGGCCGAAACTGGCGGCACGCGATCAGCATGGCAGGGCAAACACTCGCTTCATAGGCTTCAATCGCCGGCGATTCGCACCGGCTGGCCGGTGGCGGCTAGTGTACTGCGCCAAAGGCCGCTTTCCGGAGACATGTACTTTTTCTCGCTTATAGCCAACGGAATTGGCACGTGAATGAACACGTTGTACCAGTATCCGATCAGCAGGCCCGTCTTCCCCGCCATTGCCGCGTGCACCGCGTTGCGGGCCATCTGGTCACACAGCAGGGCGTCCTCACAGTTGGCCGGCACGCTACGAATGATGTAGCTGGGATCAATGTACTTCACACTGACAGGTATACTATGGCTGCTGAAGTATTGCTGGATGGCTTCCTTGAGGAACGGGCCGATATCTTCATGCAGAACATTGCCGGGGGCGTCACACTGAATGCTGTTTCTTTTCAGCAGGTGCTGGCCCGCCCCCTCGGCCACGACGATCACCGCGTGCCGACGGTCGAGGATTCGCTTTCTCAACAGGTTCAGCAGCCCATGGCCGCCTTCCAACTCAAAAGGCACCTCCGGAACGAGCGTGAAGTTGACGTCCTGACTGGCTACTGTTGCACCGGCGGCGATAAACCCGGCGTCGCGGCCCATGAGCTTGACCAGCGAGATGCCGTTGGGCGCACCTCTAGCCTCGTTGTGGGCGCAGTCTATCACCTCCCTGGCCTTGTCGACGGCCGTGTAGTAGCCAAATGTCTGCCAGACGTATTTGATGTCGTTGTCGATGGTCTTGGGGATTCCCACCACAGCCAGCTTGTAGCCCTGGCGTTTGGCCTCGGCGACAATCTTGCTGGCGCCGGTTTGGGTGCCGTCGCCGCCTATGCAGAACAGGATCGAAACTCCCATATCCTTGAGGGACCTCACCGCCACGTCCGACCCTATCGGACCACGAGAACTGCCCAGCACCGTGCCGCCGCTCTTGTGAATGTGCTCGACGAATTCCGGTGTCAATTCGATTGGCTCGTATCCTTTGGAAGGATCCAGCCCCGCGTACCCATAGCGGATCCCAAGAACGTTCCTTGCACCGTAGCGATGGTACAGCTCCAAAAAGATTGACCGGATCACGTTGTTGAGACCAGGGCACAGCCCGCCACAGGTAACGATAGCCGCCCGAGTGATCGCGGGGTTGAAGTAGATCATTTCTCTCGGCCCGGCCTTTTCGAAGAAAACCTGCTTATCGGCCGGCCGGTCCGGCGTGATCTCCACGTTCATCGGCATGCGCGCTTGCTCGGGTACGAAGTTGACCACGCCGTCGCCCACCACGGTGGAAAGGTTCAACGGTGACTTGATCTTGCACTCGCCCAGACATTCGATTCCTACGCATTCCGGGGTTGTCATGCCACGTTTCCTTTCGTTGTTCCAGCGACTGCAACTGCTTTAGAGCTCCTAACGGAATGCGGCGCCTCCACGTTTCCGCCACGGGAGTAAACGTACTCACTCATCGCATCCACCAGGCCCGGTCGATCCAGCCCGATAGCTGTCAGCACGTAATAGACCCGTAACATGGCACACTCCGTCTTCTTTTTTTTCGCTTGCTCACTGGTACCGCGGGTACCATAAAAGCTGCCAGCTTATGGGTTCATCACCGCGCCACGCGTGCCCCGCCACCTTTCATGGCGCGCTCGACTTCGCCGAGCGTGGCCATTGTGGTATCGCCCGGGGTGGTCATGGCCAAGGCCCCGTGGGCCGCGCCGTAGTTGACGCATTGCTCTGGGCTCTTCCCGGCGAGGAACGCGTAGATCAAACCTGAAGCGAAGCTATCGCCGCCGCCGACGCGATCGAAGATCTCCAGGTTTGGCCGCTGGACCGCCTCGTAAAACTTCCCATCATAGTACAGCACTGCACCCCAGTCGTTGATGGTGGCGGTCTTGGCGTTTCGCAACGTAGTGGCGACGGCCTTGATGTTGGGGAATTTCTTC
>JABMQG010000157.1 GCA_013203365.1 Planctomycetota bacterium
CGTGGCGTGGCGGTTTCCTGCTGGAGGAACTCCGGCCGATAGGTCAGCATGACCTGCTCCTGCGCGCAAGAGCCCAGAAGAAACATCGGCAATGCCCAGAAGATATAAGGCAAATGTAAACGAAAAACTTTCATGGCTCGCTTCGTACTTCAGCAGCGACGTCCATGGCGCTTAACAGATGTGAGACATCAGGTTGCCATCGGCCTATAACCGAGTTGAAATGCCCTCCAATGGCAGTCTCGGCAACCGAGAAGGCCGCATACCTCCTCTATGATTCATTATATCCGGGGACAGTCTTTTTGAGAAGGGTGAAAAACGCCAAAAGGGCGGTTATACAAAGGGCCGCCCCACCCCCGAGAAACCCCATCTGCCTCTTTGGATGAGACGAACAGTACGTTTTGGACGAGCCTTGGCGAGTAAAGCTGCTAAGAGCTGAGGATGATGCTTGATCGTTTTCGGGTGTATGCGGCCGGGAAGCGAAAGTCGGCCTGCGAGAGCGTAGGCTGGTCGTACTGGCCAGGAGTGATTTGGCCCAGCCCCGGCGGGCTCGGCAAGGGCTTGGGCGCCGGCAATTTGCTTGTCGAGATGCCAAAGGCTGATAGAATCGTGAGCATCGTTGACGGTAGTCGTCTGCGGGCAGTCATTGGGAAAATGTCCGCTGAAGTGTTTTTTTTACGGACAAAATACCCGCCAAAGGAGAACAGCGTGATCACACTGAAACAGTTCGGCGTCGAGGACACCTCCGCCGCCCGCCTCCAGGCCAGCCCCGAAGGCATAGCCGAGTTCACCGCGGCCAAGTTCGGCCTGTCGGTGCACTGGGGGCTGTATTCCATCAACGGCCGGGGGGAGTGGGTCTACTACATGGAGCGCATCCCGTTGGACCAGTACCGCCAGCGTGCCAAGGTTTTCAACCCCACCCGCTTCAACGCCGAGGAATGGGCCGACCTCATGCTCGAAAGCGGCCAAAAGTTCCTCACGATCACCACCAAGCACCACGACGGCTTTTGCCTCTGGGACACGGACCTGACGGACTGGAAGATCACCAACACGCCGTTCAAACGCGACGTGATCGCCGAGTTGGCTTCCGCGCTGCGCGACCGTGGCCTTAATCTGCACTTCTATTACTCGCTGCTGGATTGGACGCACCCGGCCTACAAGAACGACTGGCCGGCCTACGTTGCCTACTACCAGGGGCAGCTGCGCGAGCTGATGACCCGATACGGCGAGATCGGCGGCGTGCTGTTCGACGGTTACTGGCCGCGGATGCAGTTCGAGAAGGACGAGTTGAACTACTTCCCGTTCGGCGGCAAGTGGGACCTCGCCAGCACATATGACCTGATCCACGCGCTACAGCCCAAGGCCGTCATCACCAACAACACTCACGTGCTGCCGCTCAAGGGCGAGGACTACCAGGTGTGGGAGCTGGACATGCCCGGCGAGAACACCGTGGGCTTCAACACCTCCGAGATCGGCGACAAGCCGCGGGCCGTGTGGTGGAATCTCAACCGCGGGTGGGCCTACGCCCCGCGCACGCACGATGTGAAGTCGGCTGAGACGATCCTTCAGAACTACCTCAAGGCCCGCAGCTGCCAGGCAGTCTTCTCTCTCAATGTTGGCCCCCGCCCCTATGGCGACATTCACCCGCACGAGGCCCTCGTCCTGCGCCAAATCGGCGAGACGCTGAGGAGATACTAGATCGAGGTTTGAAACCAGGGAACACCGACGGCCACGAATGCACAAACACCTGCCGCACTCGCCACATTGTCGCTGCTGGCACTGGGCGGCTCCACGCCCTTGGCGTCGAAAGCGACGGGCGGTATGTGTTCGACTGATCTGTCGCGCATGCCGACGGCTCCTCTGCCCCGCCGGGGCAGGATTATCAAGACTCTATCCCACGAGTTTCGCTAAACCCGCCTGCCGGCGGGCGTAGCTCCACTCGTGGCTACAGGCCTCGGCTCCGTTGGAGTCGAAGAAGCCCGATCCACTTGTGGAAGCCTGATCCACTGGTGGAATCATGATCCACTTGTGCGTGTTGTGGTTTTTTAGAGCATTTTAATATTGAGATGACGTTCTTAAACAGAACGTTTGCCCTCTGTTGGCAGGGGCCAACAGTGTTTAGGATGCGTCAGTCGTTTCTTGAATTGCTATAGGCGGCAGCTTTTCTGGGGTCATGGGATCTTCGAGCACCCTTGGCAACACGGAGAAGTTAACTTCGCTGTAGAGATCTTACCGGCCGAACCTGAGCCCGTTTTTCTCCGCCACGGCCTTGCAGAGTGCCTGCGTGCCTTTGCGGGCGAGGCCGGAGGCAGCGGCCTGTTCATAGCGCCGCTTCGTCAGGGCCAGACCCGGCAGGTCAAGGCCCATCGCCTCGGCCTCGGCCAGGGCGATTGCCATGTCCTTGATGTAGTGTTCGATGATGAATCCCGGCTCGAAATCGCCCTTTAGCACCCTCGGGCCCAGCGCACTAAGACCGGCTGAACCTGCGGCACCCGAGCCGACCACGCCCAGGACGGTCTCCATGTCCAGCCCGGCCTTCAGGCCGTACGTAAAGGCCTCGGCCATGCCGGTCATCACGCCGGTGATGAGGATCTGGTTGACCATTTTGCAGTGTTGGCCGGCACCGGCTGGGCCTATATGGCGCACGGTCTTGCCCATAGTTTCCAACAGCGGCCTGACGCGTTGGAAGTCTTCGCGATCGCCGCCGACCATAATCGCCAGCGTCGCCTGCCTGGCCCCCACGTCGCCGCCGCTGACCGGCGCGTCGAGGCTGCCGACGCCCTTGGCCTTGGCCTGTTGGTAGATTCGCCGGGCAAGTGCAGGTTCGCTGGTGGTCATGTCCACGACAATGGTCCCAGCCGAGGCCGACGACAACACACCGTTTTCGCCGAGGATCACACTTTCGACATCGCGCGGAAAGCCGACGATGGTGAAAACCGCATCGGCGCCGTCGGCAGCGTCGGCCGGCGATTGGCACCAGCGTGCGCCCCCGTCGAGAAGTTTTTGGGCCTTTTCCTTGGTGCGGTTATAAACCTGCAATTCCCAGCCGGCCCGTTGCAGGTGCCCCGCCATCTGTGCACCCATTATCCCCGTGCCGATGAAACCGACGGTCTTGATCTGTGACATCGTGCTCTCCTTGCCTTTCGCCGAGTGTGCAATACTCCATTGTCCGATTCCTGATCGCACTTCCGGAGCAGTCCGGAACTGCTTTCGCTCGGACACTCGGACACTCGGACATAAGTCCTTTTTCACCTGAGATGCGGGTCCAAGGCCATATTTGGACCTGCCGGCCGCATGCAACGGCTGCCAGCGTGGCCATGAAGCCCGGCTACGGCGACAGGGACACTGTAAAGGGCATACACCTATTCCATCAAGGACGCGATATCTGCCTAGCCGCCGATTTGAGACCCGACCGGATCACGCATTCGAGGTTTTCCGGGCCGGTGGGGCTTAGAGCGTACTATCAAGCCAAAGTAGAATTGACACATCGCTATCCGGTCTCCGTTCATCCGCTTTCCTTTCACCTTGGGAAGCGGACATTGCTACTTTGGTATGATAGGGTAATGTCGGAACAGTCGGATCACCTCTTGCGTGACGTGGCGCACTGTCCGCCAGACCGTTGCATTTGGGCCTGCAGGCGGGTAAAATTTCGGCCTTGAACGGAACTTGCCAGTACGAGCGAATGCCAGGGGCCAAAGAGTCCGACCCAATATTGCCAGCCGAGCTTCAGTCTACCGGCGCTACCGGCGGTCTTTATCGCCGCTGCAAGAGTCGAATCGTGGCGGCACTTGTGGCCGTGCCGTGCCTGGCGATTGTGGCCTTGGCGGCGAGTCTGCACGCTGATGGACGCGGATACGATACACACACGCAACTGGGCCTGTCGCCGTGCAGCATGATTCAGACCACTGGTATGCCCTGCCCCACATGCGGGATGACCACCGCTTTCGCCAACATGGCCCACGGGAGGTTTTTGTCGGCCTTGAAAGCCAACGTGTTTGGTGTAGTGCTATTCCTGGTGGCGGTGCTGTATGCCTCCTCAGGCGTGGTCCAAGCCGTCACAGGCCGAAACATTTTGGCCGGTAGGTTCTTGAGGCCCAGGACCTGGTGGC
>JABMQG010000011.1 GCA_013203365.1 Planctomycetota bacterium
AGTTGACAATTTGGAATTGATACGCCTGACCGAGCCCCTATAGGTAGCCACGAAGCGATCCAGGGTCGCTTCCGCATCTCGAAAGGTATGCTGCGATGGGTCGAAAGTCGATTTCATTGGCAATCGCGCTGATCGTTTCTCTTCCGACCGTCGCGCAGGCTGCGGAGTTGCTTCCGAATGGTTCATTTGAGTGGGTCGAGCGACTGGACGGCGACTGGCTGAAGCAAAAGACCGCTGCGGGTTTTCGCGTAGCCGGCGAGCCCGCCGTATTGCCAGTAACCTGGAATCTCGATGGTCCCGGAAGCTTCGCCGTCGTCGGCGGGCGCGGGCAAGTGCGAAGCGGGGAAAAGGCGTTCGCCGTTGAGGGCGTCCCCGGCACGAGCGTCAGCGTCGGTTGGATAGAGGTCGAGCCCGAAAGCACGTATACCTTTACACTATGGGCCCGCGGGCAGGGTACTGTGGCGGCAGAATATGAACAGATCGTGCCGGAAAGCGGAGCGGTCGGCCCGCGGGTCGAGCCTATCGGCCGAATACAAATAAAAGCCGTCGGCCGTTGGACGAGCCTTCACCAGACCCGCACATTCGGCGCCAACGTCTATCGCGTCAGGATTCGCATCATTGTTGAAGGGTCTGTCACACTGGACGACGTCTCCTTCACAACGACCGGCCGTGATACCACCCCTGTTTCATCGCTCAATACGCCGGCCGTCGAGGATGAGCAGGCAACATTTGTCGATCACATGGATGGCGCACTCGCCGGGAGGGCCTCGACGCAAAGGGAGATAAGGTTCGTCCCGGGCGCCTTCGGCCTGGGCGCCCAGGTCGGCACCGGCGCGGAGATCAACTATTCAAACGAAAAATACATCCACCCCGCCCAAGGCACGCTGGAATTGTGGATCTTGCCTAATCCAGCCAGCGATAATTGCGACTTCATCATGGTCAGCGGTGGCGGTCAGGCCACGCTTCGGGCTAGTTATCGAAGCGCACAGTCTTTCGATTTCTCCTGGGCGAATAGATACAGTCGAGTATCCGACATCCGCACCGGTCGGCTGGATGTTGTTGATCGCGGCTCGGACAGGGATTGGCATCATTTGGCCTTCTGCTGGGAAAAGGGCGTCAATCGACTGTACTACGATGGCTTGTTGATCGGGATCGACGACCGGGCCGGCCTGCCGATAATTGACGAAAAGGAGCCACCGCGATTCTTTCAGATAGGCTCGGCATACTATTTTAAGACCCATCGCCCCGGCGTTGACGAATTGCGACTGTCCAGGTCGGCCCGTTACGGCATGCCCGGACAGGTCAAGGCGGAAGTGACGCAGCCTGTGGTCCAGGCTTCTAATCGCCAGTTCGGCATGCTGCCGGCCGACTACGAAATACGCCAGCCGCTACTTGAGCTTTACCGCCCCGCGGATCGGCGATTCGAGACTGCAATGGACGGCCAGGGCCGATACGTATATGGCCCGGCCTCAGCCGAGGTGCTGCCTTCGATAGAAGACCCGCAGGGCACGCAGAAACTTGAGAATATTACTGACGGCCTGCCGGCGGGATTCCTGCTTCGCCGGTCGCCCCAGTGGTACGTCAGGCCTTACTGGGCGATCGGGAAAATCAGGCCCGGCAACTACTACGTTGGTCTACAGGTTCGCTGCGACGTAGGGGACGACCCCCTGAATGCATCAGCCAACACCAACGGCAGCGACGCCCCGCAGATATACATCGACGGTAAACAGGTCTCCACACCGACAATGACCGCGCCGGTTGAAATCCGCCCTGGTGAATTCATCGCTGAAATACGCTCCACGGACCCTGTGTTCCTCAAACTAGGCAGCCGCGTTGTTTTCCGCTGCCCGGGCGGGGCTTTCTTCGCCAATCTTGTCCTGTGGTCGAAGATGCCGAAACCGGGCCCGATATACGGGGGCGAGCGATGGTATTCCTCCGGAAACAGCCCGTACGATTTGTGGGCGATGTCGCTGAACGTCGCCGGCCGACCCGAGGATGGCTCGCCGATGACCGGCCGCTTCAGCCTGCTCAATATCGCCAATCGTCCCGTTCGGCTTGCCGTGAAGTGCCATGTGGTCGATTACTTCGGCCGAACCTTGGCCAACAGGGAAGAAAACATTCAGTTGGCGGACCTGGGGCGCGCGGAAGGTGAGATAAGTTTCACGCCGCCGCCGGACAGTCCGCATTGCCGAGTCGAATTGATCGTTCGGGAAATCAAAACCGGTCAGATCCGTAGAAAGGCTTATTTTGTGCGGACCAACGTCGTTGAGGGTGCCAGGCGAAAGTTCCTGCTGAACGGCGTGTGGGACGCGGTGGGTGTTCCGGACGCCCTTGAGATTGACTCCGCGCCGCCGGCAAACGCACAATGGAAGCAGATCGACGTCCCGTCCGAGCTGACCGCAGCGGTGAAGGGAAAACTCGTCCCTCCCGAGAAGGTCCGATCCACCCACGTGGTCTGGTTTCGCAAGAAGCTCGTTCTGCCGCCATGGCTGAACGGTCGGCGGCTGATACTGGAGTTAACCCGCTGCTCTTTCGAGACGCGGGTATTTGTCAACGGCCGAGAAGTCGGTCGGCACATGACGTTCGCCCCATACGCTGTAGACGTCACCGATTTCCTCCAGGCCGCAGGGGAGAACGAAATACTCATAGC
>JABMQG010000158.1 GCA_013203365.1 Planctomycetota bacterium
CGGCCGTGGGTTGTATTTGGAGAGAAAATGGGATAAGTACATTTTTTGCGGCTTATGGGGTCGCAGGGTCCGGCCCGGCAGGGACTCCAACTTCGTTAGGAAGCCGTCGCCGAGGCCCCGTTCTCCGCGGTACACTTTTCGGCGAAGAACCCTCTTCTTGGCCTCAGGCCTCGTCAAAGTAACCCATGAGGCATTTTTTCAAAAAATTCAAAAAACAGTCTATATGTCACCGCTCTCGTTGATGGCGCTGAAGACCTCGTTGGCCAGGCATCGCAGAAGAGTGTCCATATTGTACAGGACGCCATTGACGGCCTGCTCGTTCGTGGCAAGCAGTATGTCCAGCACCGTCATCACCGTATTGTCTGCGACCCCGAAGGCGGCGCCGCAGTCTCCAATGTTGAATGTGGCCACCCCAACGCCATACTCGGTCACCAGGAAGCCATAATTCGCGGCCGTGGCGCCGGCGAGGGTGGAACTGGTCACGTACGTGGCCAGGGTGGTAGCCATCACCTGAGCATCGAGTTTGGCCGGGCCGGAGTCCTTGCTCTTATGCTTGCTCTTGAAGACGTCGCGGTAGAACTGGGCCACCTCGGCGTTGGTCTTGCCTGACAGATTGTTCTCGCCGGCCTCGGCTCCGAATATCTTTGGGAACGTGGCGGCCAGCCAGTTGCCCAACTGCGTCGAATTCACTCCGCCGTTAAGCGACTTTAACAGCGATTGGCCGTTCTTGTTCTGCCAGAACCCGATGGTCGCCGTCTGCCCGGCAGCAACCTGGGAACCTGCCAAGGGCCGCTCGCCGAAGTTGTAATTCATGCCATCGATCCCGACGCCGAGTTGGACGTCGCTGAACAAGTCGTCCCCGGCCGTCCCCCCCGCCGTGCCCAGCGTATCCTGCCCGTCGGTGTGGGTAGCCGGTTGGGTTTCCGCAATCGCGTAGGTCCCCGGCCTCAGATCGGCGAAGAAGTAGACGCCGTCGGCGTCGGTTTGCCCTGTCGCCAAGACGGCATTGCCGCGGTCGTCGACGCCGGTCAGTGTAACGGTTACGCCTTCGATTGCCCGCTCGCCGAAGTCGAGTTCCGCGTCGTCGTTGAAGTCTTCGTATGCAAAGCCCGACAGGCTGCCCGCCGGAATCTCGCCGAAGTTGTACCCGTCGGCCTGCTGGCCCGCGGCGAGTACGATTTCGCTGATAATGTCCTCGCCTACTATTCCGCCGGCGCCGCCGACGGAGTCATCACCGTCGAGGTAGGCTTCCGGCTGGGTCTCCACGAGGCTGTACGCCCCGTCGGCAAGGGCCTCGAACAGATACGAACCGTCCGGAGCGGTCACAGTGGCTAAGCTGACGGCCGTTCCATTGACATCCGTCCCGGCAAGCGTAACCGTAACACCGCCAATGCCCTCTTCGGCCTCGTCTGTGCCGTTGTTATCTGCATCGACAAACACCCTGCCCGCAATCGAACCGGTCGGCATCGGCAGCGGTTCTATAACACCGAGCACGCCTTGGCAGCCTCCGATGAAGTCTTCCGCGAAGCTGCCGGCGAACGTGGAATTCAGGGACGTCATATCCATTCCGATGTCTTTGCCTTCGAAGAAGCCCATAAGGTCCCCGCCGGTGGGGGTGAAACGGAAATCATATTGGTCTGTTGCAGAGCCGGCGTCGAGGAATCCGAACGCCGCTATTTCGCCGGTCAGCAGCACACCGTCGTAGTCCATTATGCCATCGCGATTGACATCGATTCGGCCTTCCACAACCAGGTCGTCTCCAATCGCGCCGCTGATCAATTGGCCTGAGTTGTCCACCCGAATGTGCAACTGGAAATCTCGCGGTTCGAGCACCTGTATCGGGCGTGCCCCCGCAGCCAGGCTGATGGCTACTGGCGCCGCATCGGCATCAAAGTTCTGCCCAACGCTGTCGTAGACAAGCGCGCCATTGGCGTCGAAATACACGTCGGGCGGTTCGATCTCGGCGCCGATGCCAAGCAATGAAAGCAGCAGACGATCTTCGAGCTTCTCACAACAGGCAGCATCAACGAAACGAAAATGGCGGGCTGGGCGACCCGCGCGCGGACCGCCAACAAGCTTCTGGATAGTATCCCTCAGCATTTTTCAGGTTCCCTCTCTTTTCTTGATTTGGACGCGGGCGCAACTCTCGGTCCCTGTCGTCGCCGACCAAGACCCGCGTTCAATAACCGCACGCAATAGGTCACCGCCGTCGACGACGAACGGCACCGCAAGCCGCCAGCATCAGGAAGGCGGCACAAGTGGGCTCGGGTAGATAGAAGGTGTTTGTGTACCCGTTCCCATTATTGGCGAAGTAGATGTCGAAGGCAGGCAAATTGCCCTCGCTGAAGATGCTATCGTCAATACTTACACCAGAGACGATTACTCCGATGGCCTCTCCGTCAAGGGGAATCCCCTGACCCGCCTGTATGAAGACGAACTCGAACAGGTCGTTTCCGCCGAACCCGAACTGCGTCAACTGGGCGGAAGAGAACAGGTCCTCAAGGAATCCCTGTGGATCACCGGTTACCGACAGCGACCCGCTGACTGCTTGTGCGGTGCCCGGATCGATCACCGCTTCCAACGTCAGGTCCCCTGCATATAACCACGTGGTGGTCCCGTTTTCGTCTTCGTAAATCTCCCAGGACTGTCCGACAACCGTTAGCACGCCCGTCTCTCCAGGCACGGCAGGCGGAACGTAAGTCACCTGCGCAGCACCGCCGTACAAGCGGGGGTAGTGGGATAAAGACAGGTTCAGCAACTCGGCTCGGGCATCGTCGGCGGTTATGCAAACGCAGATCGCAACCATCGCACAAACACAAACTAACGTGCGCATCTCCTACGGCCTCCTTTCAAGTCAGGCTCCGTGGCCTCCTTTGACAGACGCTCCTTAAAGACCACAGCAAATCGACAATACAAATACTCGATACAGTATACTCGGAAACGCTTTTTTTGCAAGTCTTTTCCCCACGTTCTGAGAGTTTTAAGCTTGGGAGTTCGGGGGGACACCTTCAATGCCTGTTCAGCACTCAGATTGTAGCCGACGCCAAAGTCGCAGGGAATTTCCTATAGATTCTCCATCTTGCCTATTGCTCCAGCCCGCGCCGCGCGTTCTCATGCGGCCATGTTCCGCTTCGGCGCTGGTTTTTCCGCTCTGGGGCAGGTATGCTTGGCGGCGGTAGGGTCTGGACGAGGTATTTCGAGCATGGGTCTTCCCGTTGTCGCCGTTATTGACCGACCGAACGTCGGCAAGAGCAGCCTGCTGAACTGCCTGGTAGGCAAGCGGATATCCATCGTTGCGCCCAGGCCCGGCATCACACGCGACCGTGTCGCCACGCCGCTGCCGGTGGGCGAGGGGTACGTCGAATTGGTTGATACGGGCGGCCTTGGCATCGACGACGTAGACAACCTGACGGACCACGTGGAGTCGCAGATCCGCTACGCAATGACGGCCGCGGCTTTGATATTGTTCGTCGTGGACGTCCGAGACGGCGTACTGCCGTTGGACACCAAGGTTGCCGAGCTGTTACGGCACGTGGACCGCCCTGTCGTGCTTGTGGCCAACAAGTGTGATTCCCAAGCCTTGGAGGACCAGACAGGCGAATTCGCCGGTCTGGGCTTCGGCGAGGCGATCGCGGTATCGGCCCTGCACGGCCGGGGGCGGAACCGACTCCTGGCGGCTATTACCGAGGCGATTGGCGACCGCGCCGAAGACGTCGCCGTTCCTGTCATGAAGCTGGCAATCGTCGGCAAGCGAAACGTGGGCAAGAGCACGTTCGTCAACGCCCTGGCCGGTGAGGACCGCGTCATCGTCAGCGAGACCCCGGGCACCACCCGCGACAGCGTGGACGTGCGGTTTCAGCTGGACGACAGCGAGTTCGTCGCAATCGACACCGCCGGCATTCGCAAGAAGGCCAAGTTCAGCGACGACGTGGAGTACTTCGGTTTCCACCGTGCCCAGCGCAGCATTCGGCGGGCCGACGTGGTTGCCCTGCTTTTCGACGCGACCGAGACGGTAGGCCAAGTGGAGAAACAGCTCGCCAGCTACATAATGGATCAATTCAAACCGGTCATACTGGTAATCAACAAGTGGGATCTGGTCGGCGGTGAGGCCACGCAGGACGACTATCGCAAATACCTCGACAAGATGCTCCCTCACCTGCCATTCGCGCCCATCAGCTTCATCGCCGCTACGCAGCGGACGAACATCGCCGGCACCGTTCGGCTGGCCCAGGACCTGTTCAAACAGGCCGACATGCGGGTGTCTACGGGTCAGTTAAACCGGGTTGTCGAAGAAGTCTTTTCGCTTCGCGGACCAAGCCACAAGCAGGGCACCAAGATTCCGAAGGTGCTCTACGCCACGCAGGTCGCCACATGCCCGCCGACGCTGGTGCTGTTCGTCAACAGCATGGAGAGTTTCACCAGCACCTACCAGCGTTTCCTGCTCAACGCCCTCCGCGACCGCCTGCCATTCCCTGAGGTGCCCTTCCGGTTGGTTCTGCGGCCACGACAAAGCGGTAAATCGAAGCCGGCAAAGCCCGAATCTGGAGTCGGTCAACCAGAGGACGATATCGGCTTATGATCGAATGCCGAGCACCCTTGACAGGCTTTGAGCCAGCGGCCTATAGTACAGCGACGTGGGGAAAACCGAATACAAAATCCAGGGTGACCGTGTGAGCCCCCTACAGCAAGGAGAAAACGATGGACGCAATACGGAAGTGTCAACTGATGGTCGTAGCAGTTGCAGTCCTGGCCGCGCCGTTTGCCACCGCGCTGGCCCAACCAGTCGCAGCGATGCCGGCCATGATGCCGGTCGAAAGCGTTCTTACCCGGGTACCGGCAGAGTGCGTGGGGTTCGTCGCCGTCAGGAGCCTGGCCAATATGGGGGCGAAGATTGACCAGTTCATTGCCGACATCGGCATGCAGGCGATGATGCCCGGCAACCTCCTGGGAATGATCAAGGCCCAGTTGATGATGACCAATGGGATCAACGATAACGGCGGACTGGCCGTGATAATGCTTGATCCGGAGAAGTTCGGCTGCGACTTGCAGGCCCTGATGGGCATGTCGCCGACCACGCAGCCGGCGACGCCGTCCGGCCCGTTGCCGATTGCATTTCTCATTCCAGGCCGGCCTGGCGAAATCTTCGCCAATTACAATCCTGTCGAGGAGCAAGGCTGTTTCAAGGTAGACCTGCCCGGCGGTGGGTCGCCGGCGTTCGCCAAGGCACTCGGTAGCTACACCGTCGTCTCACCTGTCCTGGCCGTTGTTGACGCCGTCGTTTCCTCGACCCGCCCGGTGATTGTACCACCAGGCCATGCTGACTTGTTCGCCAAGTGCGAAGTCGCCTGTCATGTAGACATGCAGAAACTCGCCCCGATAGTGGCCGTCTTGTTTGACCAGATTGAACGCCAGATGAAGCAGCAGGCCCAAAGCGAGTTCACCCCCCCACCGGTCAAGGCGATGATGTCGGTGTATGGTGCATTGTTGCCCATGTACAAGGACTCGATTACCCAATTGCAGGCCATAACAATAGGCCTGCGGCTGGCCAAGACCGGCATTGTGATAGAGGAAGTAGCATCTTATCTACCGGATTCGACGTTCGGCCAGCTGGCGGCGGCCAAAAAGTTCATACCCGGTCCCTTGTTGAGCAAGTTGCCGGACCTGCCGTACGTATTGGCGTTGGGCGTAGCCGAGGAGGCGCCCCTTGACGCCGCCGCAATGGCCCTGAAGAAGAAGACCGAGACGGAAATCCTCGATGCAGTGCTCAACAGCGAGGCGCTGGCCAAGGTCTCCGTTGAAACAAAGGATCGGCTCAAGAAGATCATGGAAACCTGGTCTGACGAGTGCACCGGCGCGCAGGTTTGCATCGGCGGGTCCACACCTGGAAATGGATTGTTCGGCGTGTCGTTGGTATTGCGTGCGAAGAATGCCAAGACGCTTACGGACACCTGCGGGGAGCTGGCCCAGATAAAGGACGAGCTGATCAAGGCCCTGTTCGCCGAAAACGGCTCTGATGCCCCGTCGATCACTTACACGGCCTCCGTCGGCCAGGTTGCCGGCGCCGACGTCGGTGTCTTCGAGCTTAGCCATCCGGAATTGGACGCGCTGGACGAGGGCGATCGGGCGGAGATGGCTAAGGTGCTCGGTGAAGACAAGATTCGTTTCTACGTCGCCGCCGTCGATCCTCGCACGGTGGTAATCACCTTCGGCGGGTCCCAGGCGTTCCTGGCCGAGGCGATCAATGCAACCCGGACCGGCAAGCCGATAGATAATTATCCGAGCGTCATGGAGGCAATGAAAGAACTGCCGGCCAATCCCATATTACTGATGGTGTTCAGCCCAGCGAACCTGCTGGCGGTCGTCAAGGGCGGTGTGGCTACGATTGCCGGGCCCGAGATTCTCCAAAGCCATCCCTGGCCCATGCTGAATATCCAAACGCAGACCCCCATTGCTATTGGTGTCGCTTTGAAGGGTTCAGCCGTACATGAGACGGTCTTCGTCCCCACTGCACTCGTCGCCGAAGGCGTTAGGACGGTTATGATGGTAATGCAGCCACCTATGCCGCCGGCCGAGGAAGAGGACGAGGAAGATGACGAGTCATGGGAAGATGACGAGGCTGATTGACTCTTATTCGCTCAGAGCGAATAAGCATACATAGAACCCCTAACAGGATGAGGTGTCGCCCCAAGGCGGCGCCTCATTTTGTTAGGGGCTCATAGTCAAGGCGACGGCGAACGTGCCTTTCGTCGCTGTTTTTTCACTGCATCTTAGTCATCAGGTCCGTGAGGAACCCCTGCAGGACCTTGGTGGGCACTATGTCGAGGACCGGCTCCAGGATCTTGCCGGTTAGGAAGTCGCTGACGGCCTGGCGGTTGGGTCCCTTGTGAGCATTGAGTTTAAGAACGTGTGTTTCGGCACGTTCGAGCTTGCCGTCCGACATGTCCAGGCAGTAGTTGATCACCAGGTGGTGCAGGTCCTCGCTGGCAAGCTCGGCCGTTTCCTTCTGGCTGATGCGGGGCGTGGTCTCCCCGCGTGTGGTCTGGGCCAGTAGTTCGCGTTCGGCGGCCAGCAGGGCGTCGATTTCCTGCCTGCGCTGCATTTCAGACTGTTCGTCCAGCGGGACAAGGTCCAACGGTTCCCCGCCCTCAGGGGCCGGGATGAAATTGCTCCTCTGGCAGTGCGGGCATTTGCCACGCTGGCCCCCTGCGCTGTCCGGGGCCTGTACTATTTTGCCGCAGTACTCGCAATGGAACTTGATGGTCATCGCTTTTACCTCACTCGCCGATTGCCTTGATTACCAGCCGTTTTCGACGTTGGCCGTCGAATTCGGCATAGAATACCTGCTGCCACGGTCCCAGGTCCAGCCGGCCTTCGGTGATCGGGACGATCACCTCGTGGTGAACCAAAAGGTTTTTGAGGTGCGAGTCGCCGTTGGTCTCGCCAGTGCGATGGTGCCTGTAGTCGTTGCGGAACGGCGCCAGGCCTTCCAGCCATTCGTCGATGTCGGCCAGCAGACCGCTCTCGGCGTCGTTGACGAAGACGCCGGCGGTGATGTGCATTGCCGAAACCAGCACCATGCCCTCGGCGATCCCACTGTCGCGGACAACCTCGGCCACCTGCTCGGTAATGTTGATGTACTCGCGGTGCCTTGGCGTGTTGAACCACAGGTACTGCGTCTTGGACTTCAATGTTCGTTTCCTCTGAAGAGACCTGCGGCTTTCGGAATAAGTCGAGACTACTTAACGCTTGCCCGCTAGCCGTCGCTTGATCCACCCGGCGGCTACAACGACGGCGCCAATGAGTATAAACCACGGGGCCAAGGCGATAATGACCGCCAAGAACAGCAGCAACAGGCCCAGCCCAACGAGCAACGCCCCCGCGGTCATAAGGGCACTGCTCTGGCCCAGCCATCGCAGGACACGGCCACGCCGGGTTGGGTCGGACCCTACCCTGGAAACCCTTACACGATGTATTCTAAGACGATCCATTCGTTCAACCAGCCGAAGGGCCGGCTTGCTCCGGCCCCCTGAAACCATACAATACACTTCACCGATGCCGGCGGCAAGTGTTTGGCAGCCGACGGCTGTTGACCATGCAAGGACTTGTGGTATGCGTATATTGCGTCAGGACATTGCCGATCGGCTTTTGCCTCAAGTGCGACAACCGGCGCAGTATTGCGGCCTGGAGCACAACCGCTGCTGCGGCGACGTTCGCCAGGCCGAAGTTACCGTGGTGCTGGCGTTTCCGGACGCCTACACCATCGGCATCAGCCACCTCGGGACACAGATCCTCTACACCCAACTAAATGCCATCGCCGGCGTCGCCTGCGACCGAAGCTATTGCCCGCTGGGCGACGCCGAGCGCATCATGCGGCAGGAGGCGATCCCGCTGTTCGGGTGGGAATCCCGGGCGGCCCTGGCCGACTTCGATATCGTGGGGTTCAGCCTGTCCTATGAATTGGTCTTTACGAACGTGCTGACCATGCTCGATCTGGCGGGCATTCCCATCCACTCGGCAAGGCGGAGCGAGGCCGACCCCCTGATCGTCGCCGGCGGCACGCAGTCGGACACGCCGGAAGTCATGAGTGACTTTGTGGATATTTTCCTGGTCGGCGATGGAGAAGGCCCCCTGCCGATGCTGGTTGAACTGTTCCGGCGAATGAAGCGGGAAGGTGCCGATCGGGCGGACATCCTGCTGGAAGCGGCCAGGTCCATACCCGCCGCCTACGTCCCGAGTTTGTGGTCGCCCCAATACGGCGCCGACGGCACATTGGACTCGTTGGCACCGACGCGGGACGATTTGCCACGTGTCATACGGCGCAGTTGCGTGAGTTTTTCCGATTCGCCGGCGATCACCCACCCGCTCGTGCCCGTCACGGAGGGTGTGTTCGATCGCATCAGTATCGAGATAATGCGCGGC
>JABMQG010000159.1 GCA_013203365.1 Planctomycetota bacterium
AAACTGCATTGCGATGTTTGTCGTCTTTGTCGTTGCGGTGCTGTTTTTAACGCCGCTGGTGGTGGCCGTCTTCGGGGCAAGGCTCGCCGGTTCCGGCCCCGCTGTCACGACTGTGAACTTCTCCTGCGCCAGCTTGTTGATTATCCCCTGCGGCGTATTCGCTGCGATCTATCTGCCGTTGCGATGGCAGGCCATCATGCAGCTGCCGGCGGTGCCCAGGGCCCTTGGGCTTATTGGCTTCTTCGGTCTGATCGGCCTGTTGACGGCAATGCTGGTCTGCCTGCTGGCTTGATGATTCCGGTAGCCGCCCCGGCCATTGGCCTTGATTGCCGAAATGGCCGCCTACGAATTACTTAGTGACTCCAGTATCCTTAGATAGCTGGCGTATCTTCGTTGGGGCAGTAGTCCGGCTTCGACGGCTTGCCTGACGGCGCAGCGGCCCTCGTGAGTGTGGGTGCAGTTGCGAAACTTGCAGTTGCCGGCCGGCTCCTTGAACTCGGGGAAGTACCAGGGCAGCGCGGCGGCCTCGATTTCCAGACCCAGCTCCCGTATGCCGGGCGTGTCCACCACGATCGCCCCGAACGGCATCTCGTGCAGCCTTGCGGCGCTCGTGACGTGCCGGCCACGATTGCCACGCACCCGAACTTCACCCGTCGTCAGGTTCAGACCAGGCGCCAGGGCGTTCAGCAGGCTGCTCTTACCCACACCGGAGGCACCGGCCAGTACGCTGCGCTTCCCCTGCGTCAGAACCCGGCGGACCTCGTCAAGGCCCTCGCCCGTCTTGACGGAGCACGATACACATTGCACGCCCAGTGTGGCGTAGTCATTTAGCAGGGCACTATCCGGCTCGCAAAGGTCGATCTTGTTCATGACCAGGACCATTGGCAGTTCGCCACGCTCGGCGGCGATAAGGTAACGGTCGAACAGCCGACGGTGCAAAGTAGGCTGCGCCACGGCCGCCACGACTACGAGCTGGTACATGTTGGCGGCGATGACCTTTTCGAAAACCTGCGTATCGTACGGATCCCGGCGTTTGCCCCTCATCGACTGGGGCCGTGACAGCGCCGTCGATCGCGGCCCTCGCTGGGCAATCAGGGCGTCCGCCCGGTTGCTGTTGAGTTGCTTTTCACCGGTCTGTCTGATGCGCCGGGTTTCCGGAATCACGATCAGCGTGACATTGTCCCCCACGGCAAGTGCGCTTGCGCCGGGGGTGGGGCGGAACGTGCCGGCAAGACCGCACATCAGATCACCGTAGGTCTCGGTCCGGACTATTGCACCGCCGGGGTATAACTGAACGATAATGCCGGTCGTCTGTGCCGCGTCGGCCGCGGCGGAATCGACGTCGGCGAAGATCGGGGAATCCTGCTCTTGACCCGGCAGGCGGATTCGGCGCTGCGTCAGGCGACGATAGGTCTCGGCGTCGTCGCTGGCGGGCTCGCCGTCGCGATTCAGCCTGTCCCAGTCCTTCTGCCTGTGTTGGCTTTTTCCCTTACGCTTGGCCATAAACTCACGAAGTCAACGGCCCCGGATGACCCGAAATCAAGCCGATCTCAGCCGCATTCTGTTAGGGGCTTTTTAGATAATCCTTCGATAATCCTTCCCGTTCACAGCCTTCGGCTCCGCATCATGGACACCAGCAGCCATAGACCCAGGATAGCCGCTCCAAGGTAGCCGAAGATGCCCAGGGTTTGAAAGCTGATCAGGCCCAATAAGGTCCCGGTGCCCTGAATGACCAACTGGGAAGAGGCAATTACCGTACCGGCGATGATCAGCGCGAAGGCTATGCGGTTGCTGCTTCTGTCCAGGGTGTGTGTCAGGTTCTCCAAGTGCTCGTGATGCACGTGGATTCGAAGGCTGCCACGCCTGATGTTTGCCATGATCGCGTCGATCTGCTCCGGCAAGGCGGCGGCGAGATCGCCGGCCTGGCGCATCGCCTCCCGACCGATACGCAACATTCGGCGAGGATCCAGCCGTTCCATCGCCATTCGCCGGGCGTACGGGCGGAGGTGGTCGATCAACTGAAAATCCCCGTCGAGCGCGTTGGCCAGGCTCTCCACGGTCATCAGGCTCTTGAGCATGAGCGTGAATTCCGCCGGCGGATGAATATGGTGGGCACGCATGACCTCGAAGCCGCGAGAGATGACCTCTCCAACCGGAATTTCCTTCAGCGGCAAATGGCTGTATCCGTTGAGCATGTCGTCCAAGTCGCCTGCAAGACCGCTGGGGTCGGGACATTCTTCTAACATCCCCATCCGGCCGAACGCGCGAACGAGACGATCGGCGTCGATCTCGGTGATGGCCAAAACCATCTCGCCCATCAGCCGGCGATTCGCCTCGCCGATCCGTGCCACCTGCCCGAAGTCAAGAGGTGCAAGAACGTTGTCCGCCAAGACAAAGATGTTGCCCGGATGAGGGTCGGTGTGGAAGAACCCGAACTCGAATAACTGACGCAGGATGAAATCTGCCCCGCGAGCGGCGATGACCTTCGGGTCCAGCCCCGCTGTGGCCAGGACCGAACTATGGCTGCACTTGACCCCGTCGATGTATTCCATCGTCAAAACGCCCTCGGCGGAGTACTTGCCAAAGACCTCTGCGATGTGAACGGTGCGGTCGTCCGCGAAATTCCGCGAGAACCGGCGAAGGTTTCTCGCCTCGTTGGACAGGTCCACTTCTTTGGAAATCGCCTCGGTCAACTCGCGGACCATGCGAACCGGGTCGATTGTGCCGACCTCCCACGTTGTCGCTTTTATAAGTGCGGCAAGTTCTTCCAGAATCTCGCATTCGGCGCGAACTGTCCGAACGATTCCAGGGCGGCGAATCTTCACCGCCACGTGCTGGCCGTCCTTGGTGATAGCCCGATGAACCTGGGCGATGCTGCCAGCGGCAATCGGTTGCTCGTCGAAACTGCTGAAAAAACCATCCAACGGCCCGCCAAGCTGCTCCTGAAGCTCGCGTCGAATCCGCTCGAACTTCACCGGCGATACGCCGTCCTGAAGATGCTCAAGCTCCTGCAAATACTCCGGAGAGACAAGGTCCGGGCGGGTGCTGAGAAGCTGGCCAAGCTTGATGAACGTCGGGCCAAGCTCTTCCAGGGCCATGCGCACACGCTGAGGGCGAGATCGACCGATGAAAGATCGCTTCACCCGTTTCGGCATCACCTTTGCGCCCAGGCGAAGAATCAGCTTGCGACGCAAGATGTCCACTACCTCGTCGAAGCCGTACTTCATCAGCACGGCTAGGATGTGACGATAGTGGCGCAAGTGTTCCACAGTGCTCTTGAGGTGTAGTTTCATGGCATTTTATGCCGGCCCACCGGCCGCTCACGCTTGGGTGGGCGATCATAGACCGGCGATAGGGCCCCTTGTCGGCTTGCCACATCGTCCTGAAGGACAAAGGGCCTGGGCTTCGACCTCTGAAGAACTCACCGCCTGACCGAAGCTGGCTACGGGCATCGCTTCAGCAACGCGTCGATCTTCTCCTCCACACGCGCCAGATCTTCGCGCGTGGCCAAGTCCAGTTTGGCCACGGCCTGCTGCGCTTGATGGTGGATCGTCTCTTCCATATCCTTGCGAACCCGATCGGCCGAGTCCATAAGGTCCTTGATGAACTTGTTCCGGTCGCCGCTTTCGGCGTGACCGCGCTTGACGTATTCGTCAAAAATCTTCTCGGCACGATCACGCGTCATGCTCAACGCGCCCAAGCCGGCCAACATCAATTTGTTAACGGTCTCGAACATGGCATGTTGTCCTCATTAAAATTGTTTCCTCTGTCCACTCTTTTTTATTGTAGCATCCCAGGGGCGAAGATGAGGCCGGGAACGGCTCTCTTCAAGAC
>JABMQG010000012.1 GCA_013203365.1 Planctomycetota bacterium
GAACACGTCGATTTCCTGGTAAAAGACCGCCTCAGTTGGGAGGAACACGTCAAGGGTAGACTGCTCGATACCGGACTCTACCGACGGCGAATCAATTTTGAGGCCTATCGCCAGGCCAGGGGAAAGTGCGGCGAAAAAGACCTGTACTTCTGCTGGTCGGGCGTGAACGTCTTTGAATTGATGCACCCGGTGTGCGGGCACGAGCATATGCTAATGGGCATGGCCTTGGATCCGGACTGGGTCAAGGATATGTGCCAAGTCTACGCCGAACTGATAATCAAGCTTATGCAGATTCTCTTTACCGAGGAGGGCCTGCCAGACTGCGTTTTCTTCTACGAGGACATGGGCTTCAAGGCAAAGCCGTTCATGTCACCGGGGATGTACAAGGAAATCGTCTGGCCCGCGCATAAGCTAACGTTCGACTACGCCCACTCCAAGGGCCTGCCCGTAATCGTTCATTCTTGCGGATACGTCGAACCGCTCGTCGAGGGACTGATCGAGGCGGGCATGAACTGCCTGCAGGCGATGGAGGTCAAGGCAGGTATGGACCTGATCGCTCTGAAGAGAAAATTCGGCGACCGGATCGCCCTGTTCGGCGGGATGGATATCCGCACGCTGGAAAGCAACGACATCGAACAGGTCAAGGCCGAGTTGGACGGCAAACTCCCGGCCGCCATGAAAAACAGCGGCTACATCCTCCACACCGATCACAGCATACCCGACAGCGTCGACTACCAGACGTATCGATTCTTCCGCGACTACGGGTTGAAATTGGGAACGTACTGACCCCGCCGGCATGCGGCGAAAAGGACTTATGCGGCCTCGTTAGGCCGCATAACAGTCCGACGCCGTCTTCTTCCGGGTTGGTCCTCGCTTGGCCGGGAGAATCACATTCAATCGTAACTCGTTACTTATTCAAATCTTCCCGTTGCCGAAGGATTTCTTCCAGCATCGCGCCGAGTTTGACCTGATTGACGGCGAGCTTATGCAGGCTCTGTATGACCCAGACTATACCAACGACCGCCAAGCCGCCAAAAATCGCAGCCCAGCCGGCGAGGGTATCTGTCTGGACGTCTGCAAAGAAATTCCAGCCACAGCCCAAAAGGTTCATGCGCGGTTCCCTTTCATTAATGATGTAGCCGGCTTCATCGCCCAAACCCGGCTGCACGGACTGTAACAGAAAACGTTTCCCCCGGCCAGGGTCGCCGGCCAAGCTGTTTACAGTCGGAGATTAAGATACGGAAATGAAATCCGCCAAATGCCTTGACCCAGCAGGGGTGGGAGGTTAAAAGGAGTGGTCTTAATTTGAAGCGGATAGGGTGTGCGCCCATCGCGCTCAGGTAAAAACTATGTCGCAAGAGAAACCCAACGTCGAGTCGCTGAGCCACTTGCGGGCTGAGATCGACCGCATTGATGCCCAGTTGATTGAATTGCTCAATCGCCGGGCCGACATCGTGGTGCGCGTTGGCAAGACCAAGCAGCAAACAGGCACGTCGATCTACGCCCCCGACCGTGAACATGAGGTGCTCGAGCGGATTCGTCAACTGAATGCCGGCCCGCTGCCGGACAAGACGGTCACTGCTATCTGGCGCGAGCTGATGAGCGGGTCGTTCGCCTTGGAAAAGCCGCTCCGCGTGGCTTTCCTCGGCCCGGAGGGCAGTTTCAGCCACCTGGCGGCCATGCGAAAATTTGGAGCCAGCGTAGAGTATCTGCCAATGGCAGACATCCGAGCGGTCTTCACCGAGGTCAGGGGCGGGCACGTTGACCTGGGCATGGTGCCGATCGAAAACAGCGTCGGCGGCGGCGTGATCGACACGCTCGACGCCTTCCTCGACGCCAACGTGCGCGTGGTGGCCGAGGTGCTTGTGGAGGTCCACCACAACCTCTTGGCAAAGTACCCCCAGGACGAAATCTCCATGATCGCATCCAAGCCGGAGGTCTTCGCCCAGTGTCGAAACTGGTTGTCGGGGCAGTTCCACAAGGTGGATCTGGTTCCGACGGCGTCCACGGCCAAGGCGGCTGAGATGGCGGCGAAACAGCACGGGCTGGCGGCAATCGGGTCCATTTTGGCGTCGGAGTTGTATGGGTTGAATGTCATCTTCGCCGGCATCGAGGACAACCCGGCCAACGTTACGCGGTTCTTCGTCATCGGAACCGAGCCCACACCCCCGACTGGGTCGGACAAGACAGCACTTATGTTCGTTACCGGCCATAAGCCCGGGGCGCTGGTGGAGGTGCTGGAGGTTCTGCGAAAGCACAAAGTCAACATGACCAACATCGCCACCCGGCCGTCCAAACGAGGCGACTGGGAATACACCTTTTTCGTCGATTGCGAGGGGCACTGCGAAACCGGTTCACTACCGCAGGCCATCGCGGATGCACGCCAGCACTGCCTGCAGTTCAACGTGCTGGGCAGCTTCCCCAAGGCCAGGGAGGCGATATAGGTTTTGACTATCGATCTTAGACTTAGACGGAAGCCGGCATGATTGTCGTTATGCAACATGGTGCATCTGAACCGCAGATACAGCACGTGATCGAGCGGATTCGCCAGCTCGGGCTTACCGAACACCTCAGCCGCGGCGAGTTCCGCACGGTCATCGGGGCGGTCGGCGATAAGAGGCCCGAACACCAAACCATCCTGGAAGCCATCGATGGCGTCGAACAGGTGGTTCCGATAATGAAGCCGTATAAGCTGGCTTCTCGCGAGTTCCACCCCGTCGACTCCCAGGTTGACGTCGGCGGCGTGACCATCGGCGGCGGGGGCGTGGTCCTGATCGCCGGGCCGTGCGCGGTGGAAAACAGACAGTCCCTTCACACTATTGCCGAGGCGGCCCGCGCGGGTGGGGCGGCGATACTACGGGGCGGGGCGTTCAAGCCGAGGACCAGCCCTTACAGCTTTCAGGGCCTCGGACTGGATGGCCTGAAAATGCTCCGTGAAGTCGGCGACGAGTTCGGTATGCCCGTCGTTACCGAGGTCGTGGCGGTCAAGGACGTGGAACTGGTTGCGCGTTACGCCGACATGATTCAGATCGGGGCCAGGAACGTGCAGAATTTCAACCTACTCTCGGAGGTAGGCATGACCGGCAAGCCGGTCTTCCTCAAACGCGGCTTCGCAACGACGATCGGCGAGTACCTTATGAGTGCCGAATACGTTCTCAGCCAGGGCAATCGCAAGCTCGTGTTGTGCGAGAGGGGGATAAAAACCTTCGAGACCGAACTGAGGTTCACCTTCGATGTCTCGGCCGTGCCTGTGATCAAACACAACACCCACCTGCCGATCTTCGTAGACCCCTCTCACGCCTGTGGTCGGCGTGAATTCGTCACGGCCCTGGCGCTGGCCGGCGTGGCGGCCGGGGCCGACGGCGTGATGGTCGAGATACACAACTGCCCTGAGGAGGCCATGTGCGATGGGCCCCAGGCCCTGCTGCCTGAGATGTTCGCCGACCTTGCCCGCCGCCTCGCCGACGTGGCCAAGGCCGTCGGGAAAGAACTGGTTCCACCCGGGCCGCGGGGGCGGGCAGGCGGCAAAGACCACGGTGAACGTGGAGCCCAGATCAATTGAATACAAGATGAGGCTACTTTAGTTAAGTATAGGATAAGTGATGGTACGAAGGTTATTTATCGCCGGCAACTGGAAGATGAACACATCCTCGTCGCGAGCCGTGGAATTGGCCGAGCAAGTGGCCGGGGCATTGGCCTACGTCGACAACATCGACTTGGCGGTCTTCCCTCCGTTCGTCTACCTGTCGCAAGTAGCCGAGGTACTTAAGGGAACTGCCCTGGCTGTCGGGGCTCAAGACTGTTTCTACGAGGATAACGGCGCGTTCACGGGCGAAATCTCCACGGCCATGCTCAAGGACGTCGGCTGTAGTTACGTCATCATCGGTCATAGCGAACGTCGCCACGTGATAGGAGAGGCCGACGAATTGATCAACCGCAAGGTGCTCAAGGCGGTTGGCGACGGGCTCAAGCCGATCCTTTGCGTCGGCGAACTGTTGGAGCAGCGCCAGGCCGACGAGACCGACGAGGTGGTCAGCCGGCAGGTCAAAATCGGCCTGGAAGGCCTTGGCAAAGCGGACGTGCTGAACGTGACCATTGCATACGAGCCGGTCTGGGCCATTGGCACCGGCGAGACAGCCACGCCCGAGCAGGCCCAGCAGGCCCACGCGATGATTCGCCAACTCCTGGGCGAGCTGTACGGCGGCAGCGTGGCCCAAAGCGTGCGAATTCAATACGGTGGATCGGTTAAGCCCGACAACGCCGCCGAACTGCTGGCGTGCCCGGATATCGACGGTGCCCTCGTGGGCGGGGCAAGCCTGAAAGTGACAGACTTCGCCGGCATTGTGGCCGGCGGACGGTGAACAACATTATTTAAAGTAGGCAGAGAGAACTACCATGGTGCTGTTTCTGACTATCCTGTTCGTTTTGATTTGCGTACTTCTGATCGGCGTTATCCTGCTGCAAAAAGGCCGGGGTGGCGGCTTGTCCGGCGCCTTCGGCGGGGCGGACGGGCATTCGGCCTTCGGTAGCCGAACCGGGGACATGTTTACATGGATCACGGTCGTGCTCGTTGCGGTTTTTTTGATCCTGAGCGTGGTAACGGTCAAGTACTTCCGCCCGCCACAGGTGAGTTTGCAGCAGGCACCGACAGGCCCTCCGCCCGCAGATTACGGCGGCACCGACGCGCAGCCGGCGGCGGCGAACGTGGAAACACAACCGGTATCAACGGCTGCGCCGTCGCCTGTGACGGACGAGTCGGCCCCGATGCCTGCCGACGGGCCGGACCAATAACGATTCAGTAAACCCAAGGTGCGACCATGCTGTATTCAATGACAGGTTTTAGTGCGGCCCACGTTGAGATCGCCGGCGTTAGCTACGGCATTGAGATCCGCAGCGTCAACGGCCGATATTTCAAGGCTAATCTCCGCCTGCCGGAGATGTGGACCCACGCCGAAGTGGAAATAGAGAAGATGCTCCGCGTGCGGCTGACACGCGGGACGGTCAATTTTGCGCTGCGAATGCGAATGGCCGGCGAAGTCGCGGCCTCCACCGTCAACGCCCAAGCCTTGCAGCGGTATGTCGAGCAGGCCCGTTCCGCCCTGCCGGCCGAAGCGGTGCTCGATGTCGGCACGATGCTCCTGCTGCCCGGTGTCTGCCAGCCGCCCCTGGCCGATGATCTCTGCGAAAAGAGCTCCCCGGCACTCATGGCAGCGATCGAGCAGGCGATCGAGTCGCTGCTTCAGATGCGGCGGCAGGAAGGCCTGTCGACGCACACCGACCTGATGGCCCAGTGCCGGGTCATCGAACAGGAACTCTCGGCGGTCTGGGACCGCAAGCAGACGGTCGTCGCCGACTTTCATGACCGCCTGCTGGCGCGGGTCAACGAGCTGGTCAACTCCGCCGAGTTGAAAGTCAACGAGCAGGACCTGGTTCGTGAAGTGGCGGTTTTCGCCGAGCGCAGCGACATCAGCGAAGAGGTCGTCCGCCTGCGCAGCCACATTGACCAGTTTCGCCGGGTGGCCGACAAGGATGACCACCCCGGGCGGAAGCTGGAGTTCATCAGCCAGGAGATGTTCCGCGAAGCAAACACAATCGCCTCCAAGGCCAACGATGCCGACATTGCGCGGGCAGTGGTTGAAATCAAGACGGCCATCGATCGCATCAAGGAGCAGGTACAAAATGTGGAGTGAGCCGGGCTTGTAGTTTCCGATTGTCGGCGGTGCCCGAAGCAGGGCATCCCGCGGCCAGGCACCAGCAGCCGCCTGTACCGGCCATGGAGCAATGAACGAGAAAACGGCCAAAGAGGAAAAAGGCTCTAGCCGGCGCGGCCGACTGTTTGTGATTAGCGGCCCGTCGGGTGTCGGCAAGAGCACGGTGACACGCCAGGTGCTTAAGAGGACAGGGGCGGCGTTCAGCATCTCGGTCACGACCAGGCCCAGACGGCAGGGTGAAGTCGATGGACGCGATTACCTGTTTGTTGACGACGAACGCTTTCGCCGAATGATCGGCGACGACGCCCTTTTGGAGTGGGCGGAGGTGTTCGGGCACTATTACGGTACGCCGGCCGAGCCGGTTGAAAAGAACCTGGCAGCGGGGAAAAAGGTGCTGCTGGAGATCGACGTGCAGGGCGGTCGGCAGATAGCCGGCAGGTGCCCAGATGCGGTGCTGATTCTGCTTGTTCCGCCCGGCGGAGCGGAGTTGGGTCGCAGGCTTAGCGGCCGAGGAACGGAAAGCCCGGCCGCCGCCGCCAGTCGCCTGGCCAAAGCGGAAGAGGAAATAAGACTTGCCCGCGAAAGCGGTGCCTACACCTACGAGGTAGTCAACGACGACCTTGACGAGACAGTAAACCAGGTCGCGGCTATCGTGGAAGAGGAGAGTTGTCTATAATGATAGAAGCGTTGAAAAATGAAGACCTTGCCATCAAAGTCGGTGGGAAATTCCGCCTGACCGCCTTGATTCAGAAACGTTTGTTGGAACTGCTGGAAGGCGCCCGCCCACTGGTCGAACGCCGACCCGGCATGACCGATATTGAACTGGTGATCGAAGAGATCCTTCAGGATAAGATCGCCATCAATTACGAAAAGTCCGACTTCGAGAAGCCGGCAGGGCAGTAGCATCGAACGGTGTCGGCCGCGTTTCGGGCGACGCGCCGACCTAGGCGGCTAGTGCCGTTAACCCGTGTAGCGGTGCTCTGAGATCATTGCTGGGCCGGTCGTTATGAACCGAGAAGATGAACTTGATGGATATGAGGTCCTCCTGTGCGTCACCGGCGGGATCGCCTGCTACAAGTCGGCATCGCTGGTCAGCCGGCTCGTTCAGGCCGGGGTTGGCGTCTCGGTTGCTATGACCCGCTCGGCCCGGCAGTTCGTGGGCCCGCTTACGTTTCAAAGCCTCTCCGGCCGCCAGGTGCATACGGGAATGTGGGACCTCACCGAGCGATGCGACATACAGCATATTGCCTTGGCCGACCGGGCGGACCTGACGATAATTGCGCCTGCGACGGCCAACATCATCGGCAAGATCGCTTCAGGCATCGCAGATGATCTGGTCAGCACCCTGGCCATGACTGCCGTGGGTAGTTGCCCTGTCCTGCTGGCCCCTGCGATGAACCCTCTGATGTGGTCGAACCCCGTGGTCCAGGCCAATCTCGCAAGACTCGTCGAACTGGACTTCCTCGCCGTAGGACCGAACGAAGGTTGGCTGGCCTGCCGAACCATAGGTAAAGGACGAATGGCCGAGCCGGGAGAGATCTTCGCCGCCGCCAGGAAGCTCCTGCTGGAGCGAAGGCCCAAGGCAGATGCAGGCTAGTAACTGAATCGATCGCAGCAGTTCACTCAAGAATTGCAAATGGCATGAACGTTCTCGTCACAGCCGGCCCGACCCGCGAGTACATCGACCCGGTCAGATTCATCACCAACGGATCGAGCGGGAAGATGGGCTATGCCGTCGCATCGGCGGCTCTGGCGGCAGGGCATGAGGTCACGCTGCTGACCGGTCCCGTAGCCCTCTGTCCGCCTGCTGGCGCCACTGTCGTATCGTTTGTCACCGTAGCCCAGTTGAAGGCCTTGCTGGAGGAGCGGTTCGACGCCTGTGACGCGTTGATCATGACGGCGGCGGTTGGTGACTTCACCGTTTCTGCGCCTTCGCCGGTGAAGCTGCATCGGGCGGGGGGAGCGATGAAGATCGAATTGGTTCCGACTGACGACATCCTGGCGGGGCTGGCCCGGCGCCGACGAGTGGGGCAGGTGCTCATCGGCTTCGCCGTGGAGGACATTGACCCCCAAACCGCCGCCGGCGCCAAGTTGGCGGCCAAGAACCTCGATTATGTCGTGGTCAACATGCCCGCAGCCATGGGCGCCGACGAGAGTGAAGCGGCGATCCTGTCTCCGAAGGGAATCGTGTTTCAGTGGGGCCAAAGGACCAAGGAAGCCCTGGCCAGCCGGATCGTCTCACTGCTGACGTCGTAGAACCGATTGTATCATTCGCTGATCTGTGAGAGAAACAGCGGATTTCTGGTATTGCATGGTTCAGTGCCCTGCTCTAAGCGCTTGTCGGCTGGCCGTCGAGGGCGTTTTCACCCGAGAGGTCCGCCTCCATCCCCGCCTTTAGGGCGTACCAATCATCCAGCGTCATATTACACTCGCGGGCCTGTGAGCCCTTGAAGTCGCCCAGGATGCCCGCCTCGGCCATCTGGTCTACGATTCGGCTGGCCCGGCTGTAACCTATGGATAGCCGGCGCTGCAACAGGCTGACGCTGCCGCGATGGGACTGCAAAACGATTTCGACCGCCTTGTCGAACAATTCGTCTTGCTCGGTGACTTCGTTGGTATCGTCGGTGCCGGCCGGCTTTATGGTAACGAGCTCCTGATCGTATTCCTGGTGCATTTGGCGCGCGATGTATTCCACCACGCCGTGGATCTCACTGTCGTCCATGAACGTGCCCTGGGCACGTACCAGGTTGCTCGTTCCCGGCTGAAGGAACAGCATGTCGCCTTGGCCCAGAAGCACCTCGGCACCGTTCTGGTCCAGCACGATTCGGCTCTCCTGCCGACTGGCCACGCGAAAGCTGATTCGGCAGGGCATGTTCGACTTGATCAATCCGGTCACCACGTTGACGCTCGGCCGCTGGGTGGCCAGGATCAGGTGAATGCCGACTGCCCGGGCCTTCTGGGCGATTCGGATGATGTGGCCTTCGACCTCCTTCGAGCTGGTCATGATCAGATCGGCTAACTCGTCGATTATGATCACGTAGTAGGGAAGCTTCGTCTGGATCTGTGCCTTTTCCTCCTCTGTCTCGGCCCCCAGGTGCTTGTAAAGCTTTTCGGCCCCCAGATCGTTGTAGGCCACCACGTTCTTGACGCCGGCGTCCTTGAACAGCTCGTAACGTTCATCCATCTTCGTCGCGGCCCATTCGAGGATGCTCTCGGCCTTGCGCATGTCGCTGACTATCGGGCATAGCAGGTGCGGCACGCTCTCGAATGCCGCCATTTCCACCATCTTGGGGTCGATAAGGATCAGCCCGACTTCGTCCGGTCGGCGGGTCATCAGCATGGACATGATGATGGTGTTTACGCTGACGCTCTTGCCCGAGCCGGTCGTGCCGGCGATCAGCATGTGCGGCATCTTGGCCAGGTCGTCCACCAACGCCCCACCGCTGGCGTCCTTCCCCAAAAACAGCGGCAGCGACATCTTCTGAGCCGCCGAGCCCGACAAGGTCATCAGCTCCTTGATCCGAACTTTTTCCTTGTCCAGGTTGGGCACCTCGATGCCGATCGTGTTCTTGCCGGGAATCGGAGCGACAACGCGAACACTCGGGGCACGCAGGGCA
>JABMQG010000160.1 GCA_013203365.1 Planctomycetota bacterium
GCTGGAAGAACTCGGCCGACGTGAATGGACCAGGCTGCTCGTCGAGGGAGGCTCGGCGGTGCTCGGTAGCTTCATGCATGCCGGCCTGGCCGACGAACTGAGGGTGTTCCTGGCGGCCAAGATTCTCGGGGGGCGACAGGGGATTCCTTGTGTCGACTTGGGCGAAATCGACCGCGTGGATCAAGCCTTCTGCCTGCCTGCACCTTCCGTGGAAGATATCGACGGCGATCTCCTGCTGACCTATCGCCTGAGGGGAAAATAGCCTGCGAGGGTCTGTATGCGCCTTCTACTGAATGTCTCATTGGCTGGTCGAGTACGGGTGTTGCCCAACGTTCGCCGCCAAGAAAGTCAGGCGGGGGCATAAACATATGAAAACCTTTACTGTACCAGGGACGTATGCACGATATAATCAAGTATCGGGCTGACCCTCTCGGGGGGGAGTTGTCCACGACAGCACAAACATGCCAAATGAAAAAAGATGAAAGGAGTATCGGGAAAATGAACCTACAGAAGAGCCTGACGGTTTTCTCGCTGGTTATCGTCCTCACCGGTTCGGCAATGCTGTTCGGCCCGGTCCTGGCCGAAAGGTTGGCCTACGCGGAGGCAAAGGGTGAGACCCAGGCGGCTCGGGAAGCCTTGGCCGGCATGACCCAGGCCGAGCAGCTAAGCCAGTTGTTCCGACAAGTGGCCAAGGCGGTTCGACCGGCGGTGGTCGAGGTCAGGGTATCCGAAACGGTGACCATACAGTCGCCGAGGGACCCTTTCCGGGATTTCTTCGAGGGGTTGCCGCCGGGAATGGCGCCACGCCGGCAGTTGCCGCGGCGTGAAAGGGAGTTCGTGCGACGTGGATTGGGCAGCGGGGTTATCGTCGATGCCGAAAAAGGCTACGTCCTGACAAACAACCACGTCGTCGAAGACGCCGACAAGGTTGAGATTGTCTTACGCAGCGGAGAAAAGCTCCATGCCGAATGGATCCGCCGCGATCCCAAAACCGACCTGGCCGTGCTCAAAGTCGACGCGAAAAACCTGATCGCTGCGCCCCTCGGCGACTCCAGCAAGATGGAAGTGGGCGACTGGGTGCTGGCGATCGGCTCCCCAGCCGGCCTGGAGCAGACAGTCACGGCCGGAATTATCTCCGCCAAAGGCCGGCGGACACACCAAGGCGACAAGTATGAAGACTACCTCCAGACCGACGCGGCAATCAACAGCGGCAACAGCGGAGGACCCTTGGTCAACATGCGAGGAGAGGTCATCGGAGTCAACACCGCTATCGTCACCCCCAGTGGCATCCCGCAGAACGCCGGTATCGGATTGAGCATTCCCTCGAACCTGGTCGAGCATATAATGAGCCAATTGATCGACAAGGGCAAGGTCACACGCGGGCACTTGGGCATCAGCTTCCAGGAAATGGCCGACGGCTTGAAGGTGATGACCGTGCTTCGTGACTCGCCGGCCGAGAAAGCCGGCCTTAAGGTCGGGGATGTCATAACGGCTTGGGATGGCGACAAACTCAAAGACGGTGACGAGTTCCGCTTCCGAATCGCCGATGAAAAACCCGGTTCAGTGCACACCCTTACCATTACACGCAAAGGCGAAAAAGAAGAACAGACCATCGAGATTACGCTGGGCGAACAGCCGGATGACCTGGCGAGGGCGTTTCGATTGGAAGGCGGCACGGAGACAGACGAATCGGCCGTCGCCGAGAAACTGGGACTGGAACTGGCCGACCTTATGCCCGAACTGGCAAGGCAATATGGCTACGCCCAAGACACTACCGGCGTCGTCATAACCAACGTCAGAACTCGCACAACCGCCGGCCTGGGCCTGCGAGCCGGGATGTTGGTCAAAAAGGTCGGTGACACGCCGGTCCAGACAGTGGCGCAGTTCAACGCGGCCGTGGGACAGGCCGATCTGGGCGAGGGCGTCGTGCTCTACGTCGAAGGTGCCAAGGGAGCCGGCATGTCCGTGCTTGTGACCGGCGAAGAAAAACAGCCGGATCCGGATGAAGAGGAGTAACCGCCAGGTTCCACGACCATTCGCCAACGCTGGAATCTGGAGCAGTTGACAATCAACAAAATCATGGGCAAGCCTAAATCAGATAAGTCGAAGCGGAAGACTGATACTCCCGAAGAGCACGATACCTATACCGTCGTGCCGGAACGAAACGACAGCTTTTGGCAGGGTATCCCTAGCTCGGCCGTCAAGATACCCAAGATCGCCCCCGTGATGCCCATTCGCAATACGGTGATGTTTCCCGGCACTGTGGTGCCGCTGTCGGTGGGACGGGAAAAATCCCGGCGGCTGCTCGAAGAGGTCTTGCCCGAGAATAAGGTTGTCATTCTGCTGGCCCAGCTCGACGCACAGAAGGAAGACCCGTCTCCGAGGGAGCTGTACCGCTACGGAACCGCCTCTTTGGTCCTGAAACTCCTTCGGGTGGAGGACGGCAACCAGGTCATTGTCGTCCACGGGCTGGCGAGGGTGCGAATCGACCGGTTCGCTCAAACCGATCCGTTTCTTAAGGCCTATGTGACACCCCTGCCTGACACCGACGAGACCAGCGAGGAAACCAAGGCCCTTGTACTGAATTTGCACCAAATCGCCACGAGGGTGTTTGAGCTTTCACCCAACGTGCCCGAAGAGGCACGCATGGTGCTCAATAATATCGATACGCCAGGTGGTTTGGGTGACTTCCTGGCTTCCAACCTGCCGCTGGAAGTGCACGAAAAACAGGCTATGCTCGAGACGCTCGACGTCAAGCGACGGCTACGACGCGTCAGCAAGGAACTGAACCGGCATCTGCAGTTGCTCCAGCTGTCCAGCAAGATCCAAGACCAGGTCCGCAGCAGCATCGACCAGACCCAGAGGGAGTACTTCCTGCAGGAGCAACTCAAGGCCATCCAGAAGGAACTCGGCAAAGGCGATGAGCGGACCGCCGAGATCGAAGAGCTTCGCCAGAAAATGGACCAGGCAAAGATGCCCCGCCGCGTCCGACAGGAAGCCGACCGAGAACTGGAGCGCCTCCGCAGGGTGCCACAGATCAGCCCGGAGTACTCGGTTATTCGCACCTATCTTGACTGGATGA
>JABMQG010000161.1 GCA_013203365.1 Planctomycetota bacterium
CAGGTGTAGTGTGCAGCGTATAGACTGAAGGCTCTGATCTTCGTCGGCAGACACCACACGAGACACACACGGAGGCGTGAGAATGGGAAACAAAAACATTCCTTGGATTACCGGCTCGCTGCTGCTGTTTTTATCCGTCTCGGCAAGCGCTGCATTGACCAATATCTCGCTGGGGATGCCATTCCAGGTCAACACGACCACGACTGGGTACTCCGCGTACCTGATGAACGGCGATCACGACGTCGGGATGGCCGATAACGGCGACTTCGTCGTGGGCTACTTCCGTACGGACGGCAGCGCCGGCGGCATTTGGAAGCGTGCCTTCAACGCCGACGGCAGCGCCAAAGACGCAATGGACGTAGCGGTCAACACCACAATCACTGGTGAGCAGGCTGCCGTCAGCTTGGGCGTGCGGAAGGACGGGTCATACGACCTGGCCTGGCATTCAATAGGCCAAGATGTCCCAGGCATTTATTCGGTGGTCATGCGGGGGTTCGGCGCCGACGGGTCAGAACGGTATGGTGAGGTATCCGTTCTACCTGGGACCCAGCCGGACGTACCCGGCGGTGATTGGTGGCGAACGCCGTTGACCACCGACAGGACTGTCCCGGAAGTGGCAGTTTATAACAACACCGACCCCGCCGATGGCGCGTTAGTCGTTTCCAGCCATTACCAACATAACGTATACCCAGGAAAGACCGCAAAAGACGGTATAGTCGTGTTTTCCGACAACCCGGAGTGGGACCCCATCGCCGAAACCCCGGCACCCTGGATACAAAACCTGGGTTGGAACGCCCACTACGCCAACAAGGCCGTGGCCGTGATGGACAACGGCGACGGGGTTGTCCTCAGCGGCGACCCACACCATCAGAGCAACAATGACCTGCGGGCACGGTACGTCGTTTTCGACCGCTCCTTGGGCTCCAACGGCCAGTTCGAACCCTCAGGCAAATGGGTCCAGGGCCTCCCCGCCGCCACACTCGACAACGCCGCAGGCAAGGACATCAACAGCCGGGAGCGATGGCGATGTGCCGTGGCAATGAACGGCACGGGCAGCGGTGTTATGGTCTGGATGGCCCTTGAAGGTGATGCGTTTACCGGGCAGACCGACATTGTGGGGCGGAGATTCTCCCTCGGTTACGTGGGAGGAACGCTGGCTGTGACCTTCGATGATGCCAGCGAGTGGCTTGTCAACCAAGTGACTGCAGGCGACCAGTTCACACCCCGCGTAGCTATGGACGCCGACGGTCGATTCATGATCGTCTGGGAGGACGACGACAAGAACCTTTACGGCCGGGCGTTCGATGCCGACGGAACGGGCCCAGGTCAGTTCCGGATCAATCCTGATCTCGCGGGTTCCCTGGATCGCTATTACGTCCCCGAAGTGGCCGTGGACAAAGACGACGAAGGCAACATGGACTTCGTCATCAGCTACGTATACAACCCGGACCCAGCGGGAAATGCTCAGATCAACAATGTCTTCGCCGTTACGGGCTCGGCCTTGGTGTTCGTGCCGCAAATCGTGGGCGACCTGGACGACGACGGTGACGTGGACATATTCGACTGGGCGGTCCTACAGCCCCACTTCGGCATCACCAGTGGCGCCATCTACGAACAAGGCGACCTTGACGGCGACGGTGACATCGACATATTCGACTGGGCGATATTCCAGCCAATGTACGGGTACGGAACCAGCAGTGAGTGCGTTCCAGAGCCGGCGACATTGTCGCTGCTGGCACTGTTAACGGCGGTGACGACCTTGCGAAGACGGCGACGACAACGGTAAGCCACGGTCCACCGTGTGCCTGGACCATGCGTTCGGCGATGTCCCAGCCAGTGAGGATAGGCATAGAAATGGCAATCGCGAGAGAAAAAGCAGGATTTCGCCACACGACCAATCGCGACTGTCGGCTCTCTTGTGTCACCGACACAGATTCTGGAGCCGGCTTCACGCTCATCGAACTGTTGGTCGTGATCGCCATTATTGCTGTTCTAGTGGCGATTTTATTGCCGACCCTGAGTCAGGCCAGGGAGCAGGCTCGCAGGGTGATATGCGCCTCCAACCAGCATCAAATATGCATCGCCCTGATCACATACGCCATAGACTACGATGGCAAGCTTCCACCGTCGGCGTGGTACAACTGGGGCGGGCAGGCCAACGTCATGCGCAAGGCGGTCATCGACCGCCTGATGGACAAGCACGGAACAGCCTGGGACATGTGGTTTTGCCCCAACAATATCGAGCTTTACAACGCCATTGCCGATAAATATCCCTTCCCCGGTCGATACGTCACCGACGACGCACTTGGGCCGTTTACGGACGTGATGATCGGGTACTATTACACGGGCGGGCTTCACCCCGGATATCAGATTGTCGGAAAAACAGCGGAAGAGATCCAATCGCCCCAGACGATCGAGGACCCCATTTGGGTTCTCACGGCGGACTTCATGGCGGTGATGTGGGACCCTACAATGGGCCAGAACTTAAGTCAATACGACATCTGCGAGGTAAGCCACCTTGAAGGAGGTGGCGGGGCTGCACTGGACGCGTGGTGGTACGGGCTGGATGAGGCGGGCTTACCCGCCGGCTCTGAAGTATCCTACCTGGACGGCCACGTGGAATGGCGGCCATGGCCTGATCTCGCTCCACGCATGTGGTCGCACCCATGGTGGGTCAGGAGGCCTACATTGGTCCACTTCTGGTGATTCGATGTCCAACTTCACCAAGGTCTGACGACTTGGGAAGTTGACTGGTTTGGTACCCTACCTGTATATTTTTACCCGGAGCGAAGCTGTGGCCTGACGAATATCAAAATCAGGGAGAGATTGAAGGGATTGGCTGATGAGGCCCAAGGATCGTTTTTTAGCTGCGCTGGCCCGCAAACCGGTGGATCGCGTGCCAATGTTCGATTTTCTATTTCAGCAGCCGCTCTTCATGCGCTTGATTGGCCGGACGCCGGACACATACAACGGCAAAGACGTGATGGACTTGACGGTGGCACTGGGATTGGATGGGACGTGTGTCACATTCTGCGCCCCTACCGGCTGGGAGGCCGAACGGCTTAGTGAAAACGTTTACAAGGATGAATGGGGCACGACATTCGAGAAGAACAGCGCCTCCTGGCCGATCGATGCGCCAATAGCTTATCCGCTGAAGTCGCGGCTCGATCTGCAAGGTTATACCCCTCCGGACCCTTGGGCCGCGGGGCGATTGGCCGAGGTGGAAACTGCGTTGGAGATCAACCGTCGGTTGGGGGGAAAGGCGGTGGCGGTGATGGGATCGGTCGAAGGGCCGCTTACCCGGGCATGGCTGCTCACCGGCTACGAAAACATCTGCATGTCGCTTTATGACGATCCCGCCTTCGTTGCAGAACTGGCGGCAATGGCGGTGACGTTCGGGGTGGCGGCTATCACTCAGATGGCTAAGGCGGGCATAGATGGGATCATCGTCAGCGAGGACCTGGGCACCAGCGCGGGGGGGATGATGTCGCTGGGGCATTTCCGGGCCATCTTCAAGCCGGCTTTGGCGAAATTGTGCTCTCACGGCAAGGGACTGGGCCTACCGGTGATGCTGCACAGTTGCGGTCGGATTTACGATTACCTCGACGATCTTGCCGAGCTTGATATAGACGCCATTCATCCTCTTCAACGGACGGCCGGGATGGACCTGGGCAAGGTTAAGCGGGAATACGGGGGCCGATTCTGCATCGTGGGGAACATAGATTCCTCTCGGACGCTGCCAATGGGCACGCCCGAGGAGGTTGAAACCGAGGTCCGACAGGCCATCGCGATTGCCGGGCCAGGGGGCGGATATATCCTGGCCTCGGACCATTCACTCCATGACGGCATACCGGTGGATAACATACTCCGCATGTTCGAAGCGGGGCGGAGATTGGGTCAATATGAACAGTAGGGAACGTGCCAGCAAGGCAATCCACTTCGGCAAGCCGGACAGGCCGCCTATTTCACACGCGATTCTGCCGTCGGCACAGTACCACCACGGCAAGGCGCTGACGGAGATCCTCCAGACGGTGCACGAGGACTTCGGCTGGCATTTACTGCCCGATCTGCCGCGAGAAAAACTTCCGCCCATGTACAAACCTGGCAGGAACGTTGACGGATTCGGAACGGTCTGGCAGGTCACCGAGGAAGGCCGATGCGGCATTCCAGTTGAATTCCCCCTGGCTGACTTCGGCTGTTACGATGCTTACGTCTGGCCCCAGTTCAACGCCGGTCCGCCGGCTTACCGCCTGTACAGCGGCCACATGGCTGGCGATAGCTGCGACTATTACGCCCGCGGCGGGTGGATCGTTTTTTTTGAGCAGATGCAGCAGCTTCGCGGGTTCTAGGCACTGCTGGAAGATCTGATGGACGAATCGGCTGAGGTGTATCGCCTGCGTGACGATTTGCTTGAATTCAACCTGAGCTGGCTTGACCGCTGGTTGGAGCATGGCTACCAGGGTCTTCATTTTGCCGACGACTGGGGCACACAGCATAACCTCATGATCCCGCCGCGGATATGGCGGTCGTTCTTCAAGGGTGCCTACGCGGAGATGTTCGCAAAGGTCAAAGCGGCGGGGTTGGACGTCTGGTTCCATTCCGACGGGCAGATTTACGATATACTGCCGGACCTGGTGGAGTTGGGCGTGGATGTTCTGAATTGTCAGACCTCCGTCATGGACTGCGGCCGAATCGGGCGGGAATTCGCGGGCAAGCTGTGTTTCCGCACGGACCTGAACCGCCAGCAGATAATGCCCTACGCATCGCCGTCGCAGGTGAAGGAACACATCTTCGAGCTGTTCGACACGCTCGGGACCAGCGAGGGCGGGATTGTCGCCTGCGGAGAAATCAGCGAGGACGTGCCGCTAGCCAACATCTGGGCAATGTACGAGGCGTTCGTGGAGTACACATATTGACACCCCCCCGCCGCTTTTTTACGCGGCGGGGCGATCGCCTCCGGCTCGACGGCGGCTTGTTTGCGGCACCGTCGTGGGGTAAAAGGTGGTCATGGCTCAGATCAAGGTGTTATCGCAGCATCTGGTGAACAAGATCGCCGCAGGCGAGGTGATCGAACGGCCGGCGAGCGTTGTGAAAGAGCTGATCGAGAACGCACTGGACAGCGGGGCCGGGCGAATTGGCGTTGCCGTGGAAAAAGGCGGCAAGCAGAGCGTGGTCGTCACCGACGACGGCAGCGGCATGGACGAAGCCGACCTGGCCAAGGCTTTCCTGCCTCACGCCACTAGCAAGCTATCCGACGACGACGACCTGATGCACATCGCCACGATGGGCTTCCGCGGGGAGGCGTTGGCTTCCATAGCGGCTATCAGCCATGCTCAACTCCGCACACGCAGGGCCGACAACGACAGCGGCTATGAGATCAGCGCCGGCGGTGGCGAACTTTTTCCCGTCAAGCCGTGCGCAGCGGCGCCGGGTACGACGGCGACTGTGCGCGATCTTTTCTTCAATACCCCGGCGCGACGAAAGTTTTTGCGGGCCGACGCGACCGAGTTCGCTCACATCAGCGAGGCCGTCACCCGCACGGCACTGGCGCACAAGGAAGTGGCGTTTACCCTAGCGCACAATGGGCGGGTCTCACTCGACCTGCCGGCCACCGAGACGCTCGAGCAGCGAGCGGCGGATCTGTTCGGGCACGAACTGGTGGATGATCTATTGAGCATTCGCCCGCAAAACGACCCGGTCGGCGTCAGCGGGCTTATCGGGCCACCGGCGGCCGCACGGGCGACTGCGAAATGGCAATACTTCTTCCTGAACAGGCGATTCATTCGCGATCGGCTGCTCGGCAATGCATTGAAGGAGGCGTTTCGAGGACTGATTGACCCGCACCACCAGCCGGTGGCCATTCTCTTTGTCGAAGTGGAGTCCGAGGCGGTGGACGTCAACGTCCATCCGTCGAAGATCGAGGTGCGGTTCCGCGATGGACAGTCGGTTCGTTCACACGTGCTGGCGGCGCTGCGGACCACGCTTCAAGACGCCGAACTTCGCCCGACGGCGCGGCTGGGTGAGGGCGAATCGGTCGGCGATGGTCAAATGCCCGACGACCGGCGGAGTCAGAGCCTGCGCGACGCCCTGGCGGAGTTTTTTAAGAGTCAGCCAAGCCCACGCCAAGGTCATTTGCAGTTTTCGGCCCCGCACAACCGTCTTGAACAGCGGCCTTCGGTCTCGCCGACTATCGGGCCGTGGGGCCCTGCCCAGCGGCCGGAGCGGCCGATGCCGTTTCCGCCGCCTGGTGCGGTTGCGTCCGAATCACACCGACGCGGCCCGGCGGTGCCTGTGGCTCGGACAGGCGAGCAGGGACATGCCACGCCGCCGGCCATGCAGGTGCACGATGCATACATCGTCGTCAGCGACGGCGACGGGATCGTCATAGTCGATCAGCACGCCTTGCACGAGCGGATCCTTTACAACCAACTGGTTGGCCGAATTGCCTCCGGCACACTGGAGAGCCAGCGTCTGCTGTTGCCGGCGTCGGTACCTGTGACGGCCTCCCAGCGGGCCATGCTGCATGAGCAGGAGCAGTTGCTGGGGCGAGTTGGCATCGAGGTAAGCGACTTCGGGCCGGGCACGGTGGCCGTTCAGCGGTTCCCGAGCTTTCTGGAGAACCTGGACCCGGCGGCGTTTTTAGCAGAGGCCTTGGACGCCTTAGGCGAGGATGACCCCGCCGTCGACAGCGAACGGTTGCTTCAAAAGTTGCTCCAGATCATGGCGTGCAAGGCCGCGGTTAAGGCCGGCGACCCGCTCTCGGCCGAGGAGATATCCGCCCTGCTGGCCCGCCGCGAGGGGCTCGAAAACGCCACGAGCTGCCCGCACGGCCGACCGACGCAGATCCGCCTGACACTTAAGGACCTGGACAAACAGTTTAAGCGGACGTGATGAGATTACTTTACAAGTCGCCGTTGGCGGGCAGAACTCGGTGGCGAATCCGATAGGCCGACTGCACGTATTTGCTGATTCTGCCTGAGCATAATCTTGACTGGCGACCCTCCGAACCGGTACGATATGGCGGTAGAGTACCATGACAGGCGGCGATATGCGAGTTGACGGCCGCATCCAGCCTCCAAGAGCAACACGCGATTTGACACACAATGCCTTCCATGTAAAGAAGTTAAGCTCAGCCCTGAGCTCGCTGTTCGGGCGGGACGGCCCATGGGGCAACTTCCGCCCCCCACCCGCTCGTCGTGCGGCGTCTGAAGGGCCGACGGCCCGATTGTGGTAAGGAGTAAAGCGATGGCTATCTGCGACAGGCTTGTTCGTCCAAAAGGACCATCCGTAGCATTGGCCGGCCCGGCAGCGGCAATGGCGCTGGAGGCATTGGAACCGAGGGTCATGCTGTCGAGTGCCCCAGCCGGCGGTATATCCTCGGTCTGGGCCGCCCCGATCATGCCTGCGTGGTTCCATGTGTTGGATAGCGGCGTTTCGCAGTCGCAAGCGCACGAGAACGAGTGGATCGTGCAGTTCACGTCCGACGCCCTGCGGCACGTCGATTCCGTCGCGGACACCATCGACCTGTTTGCATCCAGCCCGATCAATTTTGATATTCTCAAGGGTCTCGGTCAGGCCGGGCAGGTGCTAGTCAAGGCCAATGACGCTAACACTGCCTATGTCGAACAGTGGCTGAGCGGAAATCCGGGCATTGCCTACTATCAGCCAAATTACGTGATGCAGCTTTGGGCCTTGCCCGACGACCCGTCATTCGACGAACTGTGGGGCCTGAACAATACCGGGCAGGACGGCGGCACGGCGGATGCCGACATCGACGCGCCGGAGGCGTGGGACTATACCATCGGCAGCGCGGATATAATCGTCGGCGTGACCGACACAGGGGTCGACTACACGCACCCGGACTTAGCCGACAACATGTGGATCAATCCCGGAGAGACAGCCGACAACGGCATCGACGACGACGGGAACGGGTTCATTGACGATATCTACGGGTGGGACTTCGGTGACGATGATAGCGATCCGATGGACGATTCTTCGATAGCCGGCCATGGTACGCACGTGGCCGGGACCATCGGCGCAGTCGGCGATAACGGCGTAGGCGTGGCCGGCGTGAACTGGGACGTGTCCATCATGGCCTTGAAGATTGCCGATCAGATGGGATTCCAATGGAATTCCTCGATTATCGCGGCCAACAACTACGCCGCCATGATGCGAACCAGCTTTGGCGTGAACATTTGCGTTACGAACAACAGCTACGGCGGTTACGGGAGCGATCAGGGAATATATGACTCCATCAAGCGTCTTCAGTCCGCCGGCATTTTGTTCGTGGCAGCTGCCGGCAATGACGACATCAACAATGACACTATCCCAGCCTACCCGGCAAGCTACGACCTGGACAACATCATCTCCGTGGCCGCCACCGACCGCAACGATGAGTTGGCTTCGTTCAGCAATTACGGCAAAACGAGCGTCGACCTTAGCGCCCCTGGCGTGGAGATTCTCAGCACGGTTCCCAATGGCCAATATGACGGTACGTACAGCGGCACAAGCATGGCCTGCCCGCATGTCGTGGGTGTGGCGGCGCTGGCGTGGTCGTTCGCGCCGAATGCGACATATCAGGAAATTCGCGACGCAATCCTTCACGGCGTGGACCTTTTGCCCGATCTGAGGGGCAAGGTTGCTACGGACGGCCGACTGAATGCGTACAATACGCTGCTGCAATTGTCCATTGCGACAATCCAAGGCTCGCTATTCCACGACTTGAACGCGGACGGCCAGCGCGACCCTGATCCGCAGGTCGAGCCGGGGCTGGCCGGCTGGACCATCTACGCCGACGAGAATGCCAACCGCCGGTACGACGTCGGGGAGGCAACGGGCGTAACCGATGCCGACGGGAATTACGAAATCACCGGTCTACAGCCAGGCTCCTACGAACTTGCCGCCATCCGGTCCGATGGTTGGGTTTCAACCAGGCCGCAAAGCGGCTTCATTGCCGTTCAGCTGCGCCTGCCGGACGAACCGGGGGATTACGTCGTTTTGGCAGACGATCTGGGCGTGACTAACCTCGGCCCGACGGCCATCGAGCAGGCTGTCGCTTTGGATGAAGATGCCAGCCTGGCCATCACGCTGGCCGGCACGGACGTGCACGAATTCGAAGGCGTCCCGTTGTTCGAAGGAATCCACGACACACCGGCGGACGAGTTGATTTTCGCCCTGACTTCGCAACCGGCCCACGGAACGCTGAACGTTTCCCGCCTGGCGGAAGGGATCATCGTCTACACACCGCAGGCTAACTACAACGGCGACGATGAGTTCTACTTCACCGTCACCGACACCGGCAACCCAGCCGACGGCAGCGAGGGCAACGCCGGCACCAGCGACCCTGTGGCGGTGAGCATCACGGTAACGCCCGTCAACGACCAGCCGACAGCCTATGGGCAATGGACGCTCACCAACCAGGACGCCACCGGCAACATCACCATAACCCTGATCGGGGCCGACCTGGAGACCGAGGCAGGCGACCTGCTCTTCAACGCAGGCGATCCGGCCCATGGCACGCTGACCGCACTTGCCGGACCGAACGGGCCAAGTTGGGGCTATCAACCCGACGTCGGCTACTTCGGCGTGGACAAGTTCACATTCACAGTCACCGACGACGGCGACCCGGCCGGCAGCGGCGCCAATCCCGGCAATCTCGACAGCGAGCCGGTCACCGTTTATGTCGGCGTAGCGCAAAAGGTGTCGATCGACAGCGGCGAGCAGTACGCATTCGAAGTGGCGGCAGGTGTGGTGGGTACCGTCCGGCTGTCAGGGCCGGGCCTGGCAACGCTGTATGACGCCAGCGCCTTGGTTGATGCCGATACCGGACAGGCACACCCGGACCCGCGGCACATCACCGAGATCCTCATCGAAGGAGCCGACGATAGCACGTCACTGACATTCCGCATGCCCCGCGGCGCACGGGCCTGCCTGGGGGGGATAACCGTCGAAGGCGGATCCTTCGGG
>JABMQG010000162.1 GCA_013203365.1 Planctomycetota bacterium
CTTTCTCGCACTGCACGCAACCGTCGCAGGCAAAGCATTGGAGAAAAGGCTCGGCCTGCTACGCTGGACCAACAGGTCGATCACGTGTTGTTTAGCCGCCACATATCCGCCCGCGCCACCACCAAGCGCTTTGCCCAGCGTGCCGGTAAGAACATCGACCTGATCGACCACGTCCAGATACTCGTGTGTGCCCCGGCCGGTCGCGCCCAGGACACCCGTGCCGTGTGAGTCATCGACGACCAGCATGGCGTCGTACTTCTGACACAACGCAGCTACTCCCGGTAAGTCGGCAATATCACCTTCCATCGAAAACACGCCGTCGGTAATGACCCATCTGACCTGCTTGTCGGCATGCTTCTTGAGCGCAGCTTCAAGATCATCCAGGTCACTATGCTTGTAGATGACCCGTTCGGTCTTGCGTGTAAGGCGACATCCATCGATCAGGCTTGCATGGTTCAGTTCGTCGGAGATGATCACATCTTCAGGCGCGACGGCGGTCGGGATCAGCGCCTCGTTGGCGTTCCAGCAACTGACGTACGTCAGCGCAGCTTCCTGGCCTGCAAACCTTGCGATGGTCTGCTCAAGCTCGCGGTGACAATCAAACGTGCCGCAGATAAAGCGAACCGACGCCGTGCCCGCCCCATACTTGCGTAACCCATCGACCCCGGCTGCGATCACTTCAGGATGATCGGCGAGGCCCAAGTAGTTGTTCGAACACATCACAATCACTTCGCCGACGCCTTCAAGCTGCACGATCGGCGCCATTGGGCCGGTAACGTATCGCTGATGCTTGTATTGGCCGCCGCTCTGAAGTGACGCGATCAGGTCGCCGGTACGTTGGTCGAACACGGTGTTTGGCATTGGGGACTCCAGAAAGGGCCAAGGGCCGAAGGGCCAAGACGGAACAAGACATAACAAGACGAATCTCCGCGCTCCCGGCCCTTGGCCCTTTGGCCCTTGGCCCTACTCCTCATCATGCGGTATCTTCAGTACGACCTTGATGGCTTCGCCGGACTGCATCAGCTTGACGCCTTTTTCAAAGTCCTGCATGTCAAGTTGGTGGGTGATGATCCGGTCGAGCTGAATTCGGCCTGCAAGCAGAAAACTTTCGACCTGATACCACGTTTCGAACATGCGCCGGCCGTTGATGCCGATGACCGTCGCACCCTTGAAGATGATGTCGTTGGGCAAGTCCAGCGTAACGGGTTTAGCGGGCAGGCCAAGCAGCGCTGCAGTGCCACCGTTACGAAGTGCGCCCAGTCCCTGTCGTATGGCATTGGCGTGGCCGCTCATCTCCAGCAACACCTGCGGGCCCTGGTCCTGTGTTGCCTTTCGGGCGTCGGCGGGCCAGTCGGGGTCGCCGGCCTGATAGGCAAGGTCCGCGCCCAGTTCCAGGGCAAGAGCGAGTCGGTCCGGGTTGGTGTCGGTGACCAGTATCGTGCCCGCACCGGCGGCGCGTGCGATGCCCACCGCCATCATCCCAATGATACCCACACCGGTGATGAGCACACTTCGCCCACTGACGCCGGCAGCCATGACTGTGTGCATCGCGTTGCCCAGCGGATCGAAGACCGCCGCGATGTGGTCGGGGATATCATCGTGCACCGGCCAGATGTTTTCCTGGGGAACTTTCACGAACTGTGCGAAACATCCGTCGCAATCGATGCCGAGTATGTCAACCCGCTCGCAGATGTGGCCGTTCCCACAACGACAAGGCTCGCACTGCCCGCACCCGATGTGACCTTCGGCACTGACACGCTTGCCTATCTGTGTTCTGGTCACCGCGTCGCCAATGGCAACCACACGCCCTACGAACTCGTGCCCTACGGTCACACCCAGCGGTACACGATCGGCACTCCACTGGTCCCATTCGTAGATATGCCGATCCGTCCCGCAGATCGCCGCGTGCGTAACGGCGACGAGCACGTCCCCGGGCCCGACGCCTGGCACCCGGGTCTGCGGCTGCCAGGTCAGCCCCGGCTGCGGCTGCGTCTTCTTGATCGCCAGCATCATGCGGCTGATGGGAGCATTCACGGTTTTGTCCTTTATCCCAGACTTCCCTTCCGGTATAATATATCGGCATCATCCGGTTTGCAAGAC
>JABMQG010000163.1 GCA_013203365.1 Planctomycetota bacterium
CTTTTCAACTGGTCCGGGCATGGTCTGATGGACTTGAAAGCCTACGACGCCTTCTTCCAGGGCAAGCTGATGGACTACTCCCTGCCGCAGGAAGAAATCGACAAATACCTATCGGAGTTGGACGGCCTGCCGAAGCCCGAGGTTCGCAAGAGCGGCAAGTGGTGAGTTGCAGCCTGGCTCGGGAAGTTTTTTGCGGCACGGTCGTCTTTGGGCCCGGGAAGATATGCGATTCGGGCCTCGGAGGAAGCGCAACCGTGGAGTGCGATATTTCCGAACATGATGAGCGGGCGCGCCGCTGTCCGATGCTGGGACACGAGATTAATTTTAAATATTGCCGTTCGCCGGCGTCGGCATTGCCTTGTCGGAAGATTCTCGACTGCTGGTGGCTTTTATTCGACGTGGAGGACTTCCTGCGTCGGCACTTCGATGAGGCGGAGTTGCAAGCCATTCTCGCTCCGCCCAGGGACAAGGCCGCGACCATCTGGGACCTGATCGAGAAGGCCCGCGGCACCTGCGACCCTACGGACTGAGGCGGCCAGCGCAGCCGTTAAGCCGGCTGCACCTGGCAAAGAGTTGCGTAGGGGCAAGTTCGGCATGCGTGGTCGGCGCGTTGAGGCCAGGTGTTTGTCCGGCGGTACTCTGCAAGCTGATCGGCGAGGTCGGCCAGACGCCGCTCGGCCACCCTCGGGAGTAGTGCTTCGGCCTCGAACGTGTAGGACAGGCCTGGACGAAGGAAGTACAAGGTGGCGGCAATGCCCTCGGCTGATGGGGCTGCGTCTTTTTTGAGGAGTCTGCCGGCGGCTGCAGCGTAGATAAGCATCTGCAAGTGATATCGCTGGGCATGGTCGGTAACGTCGGCTGGTCGGATGCGGTCGCTCTTGTAGTCTATGATGCACCATCGGCCGGCGTCGGTTTGGACGAGCAGATCGATCACCCCCTGGATTTCCAGCCTACCTATGGTCGTGAGGAACTCCAGTTCCCTAAGCCTTCGCTTTGCCCGAGTCAGCATCGACCACAGTTCGTGCCAGCGGAGCTTTTCGAGCATTTGCTTCAGGTCGGCCGTCAGGGGCGCGGGGTCCATGTCGTCTTGTTGGGCGGCAACGGCCAGCCTGACGAGCGCCGCTGCCGGCTGGGGGTTGTCGAAGTCCAGGAGTTCCATGCAGCGGTGGAATATTGTCCCGGCCGCGGCCGGGGCGAGCGAGGGTCGTTGCGCAGGGGCAGGCTGGCCGGCCGGTTCGCCTGGGAGGGGGGCGTTGGGGTCACTGTCGAGAGCGACCTGGAGCGGCACGCGCAGCTCATAGTGCCAGTGGAAGCGTGCTGGGCAGAACTCCAGTTCCGCCATCGTGGTCGGCACCAGCCTTTCGATGGTGTACGACCGCACGGCCGGCAGATAGGGCAAGGCCTCGGGCGACGGCGGCTGTGCCGGCTTGGCGAGGGCGTCGGCGAGGGCATCAGGCGAGTCGCACCGGTCGTATAGCTGTTCGAGCAGGGACTGGGCGGTTTCCCGTCGCAGCCTGGGCGGTTCCACCGAGTTGACCAGGATAGTCGCGCTGCCGTCCAGTTCGATTTTTCCTGCCGACAGTGCCTGGCCGATACCCAGCGTGTCGTCGAGCATTCGCAGCGTCGAGCCGGGCTGGCCGAATCGGCCGTCGGCACCCTGCTCGGCGGCGCCGACGAACGCCAGATAGTCGCAGTGGCGTGTGGCGGCAACGTACAAGGCCCGGACATCCTCAGCCTGCTCGGCCCGGTGTTCGATCGCTTCGGCAAGGACACAGCTTTGCGGGGTGGGTTGGTCTTCGTCACCGTCTGAGCCGACCTTCAGCGTCAGACCCCACGTGCCGCTCACCCCTAGCGAACCGGAGCGTGGCCGGGGCGTATAGTTCAGATCTGCGAGAAACACTACGGGGAACTCGAGGCCCTTGGCCTTGTGGATGGTCATTATTCGGACGACATCGCCGCCTTCGGTGTCGGTTGCCGCTTGTTCTGCGCGGATCTCGCGCACGGTCAGCTCGGTGAGAAAGTCGATGAACTCCCGTAGCGAGGCCCCGGCCTCGTCGGCCGAGCGTGCGAGGGCCAGGGCACGGTGCACGTTGCCGCACTTTCGTTGGCCCTGGTGTTGCCCAAGCAGCGATGCGGTAAAGCCGGTTGCCGACAGGAGCATCTCGATCAGTTCGGCGATTTCGACTGCGTCCTTTTCGGCCAACAGTGTATTCAGCAGGTCCGCCGCCCACCGCAGCCGGTGGAAGGCGGCCGATCCCAGCCGATCGGCGAGTTGATCGTCGCCTAGTCGGTCGCGATACGGCGGGGTCGTGGTCCTTGCGACGTGCAGGAGCGCGTTGTCGTCAAGGCCGACCATATCGCCGCGGAGAAAGCCCATCAGGGCCACGTCATCCAGTGGATTGTCTATGGCTCGCAATGCGTTGAGCAGGTCGAACAGCTCCTGCTGTCGGAAGAGCCCGGCGCCGGCGACGACGTAGTGGTTCACGGCGGCCTCGTGAAACGCCTCCTCGTACGGGGATGTATTCACGAGCCTGGGTAGAAGCACGGCGATATCTCCAGCGCGCACGGGACGCCATCGTCCGGCCAGAGCATTCCACACTCGCGGCTGGGGGTCGCGGATCATCTCAGCGATTCGGCCGGCCATTGTCTTTGCCGTCGCCCGGAGGCGGTCTAGTGCGTTGGCCCCATCTGGGCATCGAGCCAGGATGATTTCCGCCGAGTGCGCCGGCGGGCAGGCGGTGCGATTAGCCCGTAGCGGCTCGTAGGCTGGGCCAATCAGTTGAGAGAAGATACGATTTACGACGGCCAGGCCGGCGGCGTGTGTTCGGAAGCTCAGGTCCAGGTTACGTCGCCGTCGCTGGCCCATCGCATCGCGTGCCGAGTTAAAAACCTCCACCTCCGCGCCGCGGAAGCGGTAGATGCTCTGCTTGGCGTCGCCGACGAAGAAGACCTTTCCCTCGGTCGGGTCGGGCCCGCGGCAGTCGACGGCGAGGTACAGCAGTTGGTGTTGGAGGGAATCGGTATCCTGGAACTCATCTATCAACAGGTGGTTGATTTCGGCGGCAGTTCGACGGCGGACATCGTCGTTATTGAGGAGCAGATTGCGGGCCTCGACCTGCAGGTCGACGAAGTCCAGTACGCCCGAACGGCGTTTGGCGGTTGCATATCGCGAGATTGCGTCGTGCGCCAACACCGTCAAGGCCTGGAGGCACATGGCAGAATACCCGTCATTATCGTTGAGGGGTTGAAAGTAAACGCCGAACTGCTGCACTTGCTCGACCAACGCATTGAGTCTATGGCGGACTTGCTTGACAGTTTCAGACGAGCCCCACGCCTTGGCCGACCCGATCCCGCCCGGTCGGCTGTTCAGGTTGGCGAAATATTCCGGTTCGGGCGTCGATGTGGCCGAGGCGATACGGTTAATAGCCGTCAGTTGTTCTGACATATGGACTGCGAGTTTGTCGTCGGCTTTGGCGCACGGCCAGTCGGCCAGTGCCTTCATTTCCGCCAGCACGCTGCGTTTGTCCCAGTCCTGCCACGCTTGCTGCCGCATGAGGTCCAACCGGTGTCGCCAACGGTCGAGGATGTCGGCAGAGTTGGCGTAGTCGTCGGGCGACCATCGCCACCTTTCCTGCAACAGCACAGAGAGCATGGAGATGATTTGGTCGTATTTGAATTCATCCAGCAACGCACCTAGGTTTTCTTCGACGCACTCCAAGGCCGCCTCGACGGCGTCGGTGCAGGCGGTTTCCTGCAAACGGCGACGTTGGAATTCATCGGCAAGTACATTGAACGCCGGGTCGATTTGTGCCGCCACTGCGTTTGCGCGAAGCAGTGAGGCGCAGAACCCATGTATCGTGCTGATCCTCGCCTCGCTAAGCCGGCTGACCCATTCGCCGAGCATGGCCTTTTCGCCGGCCCGGCCGGCCGTGGCGAGCCGGTCAGTCAGCAGCGACGCGATCCGCTGTCGCATCTCTATGGCAGCCTTGTCGGTGAAGGTAACGGCCACCACTCGGTTGGTGGCGTCGGGTCGGCCGTCGTCGATAAGTGCCTTAACATACCGCCGGGTGAGTACAAGCGTCTTGCCGCAGCCTGCCCCGCTGGTGACGGCCATGCTGAGGTCGGTTCGCTCTATCCCGTCGCGTTGTGCGTCGGAGAGCGTCATCGTAGCGTGTGCGGCGTTGTTGCCTGGTGCGTCAGTCATCGTCGGCCTCCTGGTCCAGAGGCAATTTGACTGCCGTACGTGACGGGCTATACCGGCAGATTCTTCGCAGTGGGCAGCGAGTGGCGGCGCATTTATGCCGACCGATGACGGGGAATTGCCCGGCGGCGATGCCGGCGACCGCATTGTGGAGGCGGGTCACTGCGTCGTCCAGTTGATCGGCGTACAGGTTGTTTTCTTTCAGCGCGCCACGATTCAGCTTGAACTCGGCCAGGTAGCGGTCCTTGCCGTTTCGGTTTCTTATGCCATGGAACGTCCCGCCGGCGGCGGGCAGGTGCGTGATCTGCTCGGCGGCCTTGATGTAGACGGTGAGCTGGACGGTGGCTTTCAGATCGGGCAACGTGCCGGTCTTGTAGTCGATAACGAGCGCCTTTGGCGGCTGATCGGGGCCAAGCAGGACGTCGACTCGATCGATTCGTCCGCGAAGACGGACCCGGCCAGCGGGGCCCGGCAAGACAATCGGCTCGGGTATGGACGCCTCGTCTGCGCTGCCGGAGGCGGTCATGCCGAAGGCAAGTTCCAGGTGGTGGACCCGTGCGGGTCCAGCCGGCAGTGCCGCCTGTCGGCGGAGGTAGTCGACGATAGCCGAGCGAGTTTGGCGCAACTCGTTGTTCCACAGGCCCGTTTTCGTTTTTCCGGCGGCGGCGGCGTCCTCGGCGGCGATTGCGGCGTCGAGGGCGGCCAGGGTATCGCCGCCTGTGAGTTTTGCAGGATCGACATTCCCCGCCTGTCGTAGCGTCGCCAGCATACGCCGGAGTACGGCATGGACGAGCACCCCCCGCTGATACGGCAGCAGGGTTTCGTCCGGCTCGGGCAGCGGGGCCACTTTGAGCCAATGCTCGGCGAAGTATCGCCAGGGGCACGAGAGATAGCTATCGATCTGGCTGGCGGAGAATACCATCTCTGCGGGCACCAGCCTGGCGAGCTCGGCGAGCAGGGCGGGATCGTCCACCACGCCGTCGTAGGCATCGCAAGGTCCCGGCAGCCATCTTCGATGCGCCGCCCAGAGGGGACCGGCCAATCGGCGAAGTGTTTGGTAATGGTCGCATCGGACTTTTTGAAGGGCCGGCGCCCATTTTGCCCAATCCGACCCACCGGCAGTGGCGGCCGTAGCAGCCAAGGCGGAGTTGAGCAGTTCCCGACGGCTTATGATTCGCTCGGCCGGCGGCGCGAATTCGGCGGGCGGCAGGGTCGTCACGTGCTCGGCCCAGCGGGCAATCGGGGCCATTAGCGCGTCGACAAAACCGCTGCGCTGCATGGCGCGGCCTGTGCTGTCGCTGTAGAGCCAGCTGAGCGTCAGCGATTCGGTCGCTCGGGAGATAGTCATGGTGAACAGCAGCATTTCCCGAGCGGTCAGGTCGTCACGTCCGGGCAAATCCATGCCCCGTCTGCCCCACGCCCAGCGGTCGACCTCGCCGATGAGAGACTGTTGGCCGGCTGGAGCGGGGAAGACGCCTTCGTTTAGGCCGGCAAGCCAGAGGTGGCAGACTCGCACGGCACGGGCGTCAAGGGCGCCGGCGACGCCAATCGCCCCTGTAAGCCTTGCGGGCGGGCACGTCGTGTCGCGTAACACAGCTGCGAGAATCTGGGCGAACTGCCCCGCCGAGAGGCGCCGGTCGCTGCCGGGCAATTGCCTCAGTGACGCCAACTCAGCCAAGACCTCATCAATGGCCGCAAGTGCCCGCAGGCCGGCGGCTGCGGCCTCGTCCGATCGGCATAGACGGGACTGGGGAGCCATCAGAGCGAGTAAGTTGCGTGTCCCCGAGGCCGCATCGGCGAGCGTGGCGTCTGATGCTACCGATTCCAGGCGGTCGAACAGCGCTTCCAACAATTTTCCCGCCCGCACGACGGCATTCGGTCCGAGTCGGGAGAGATGCTTCCCCAAAGAAGTGCCGAATTCGTCTTCGTCGTTTTCGTCGTGGGCGCGGCCAACCCGGCAGGCAATTCGGTTGATGGCGTTGGCGTAGCCGGCTCGTCCGGAGATGACGTTGCCCAAGCGGATGATCAATTGGGCAGTCGTGGCGTTGGATCGGTTGAAATCGCCCAGCGTTTCGGGGCTGAACATGCTGTTGGTTATGACCGCAAGTAAATCTGCGGACCTGTAGCCATCGGCGGTACGGACAAGGGCCATCAGCAGTTTTGCCTCAGGCGTCTGCGCCAGCGGCGCAGCGACGGGCGGCGGGACGAGGTCCGCCTCGGCAAACACGCGTGCCAGCACGGGGCGGTACGAGGCGATGTCTCGTGCGACAACCAGCAGATCATCTGGGGCGGCGCCGGCGGTCAGATGGCGTTTTGCCCAACGTGCAATGGCCCGGCATTCGCTTTCCGCCCCGGC
>JABMQG010000164.1 GCA_013203365.1 Planctomycetota bacterium
CCCGGCACTGAGGCCCTGCCTTGGCAGACCATCAACAAGGCGGTCGGCACGGCAGAGGCCGACGACACCGTGTGGCTCAAGGCCGGCACTTACCATGAGGGCGTTCGCTACTTTGCGCACAGCGGCGAATACTACGCCAGCCAGATCCGCTTCATCACGCTGGCGGCGTTCGGCAACGATCAGGTTGTTATCGACGGCACACGGAAGGTCGAACCGTCGGAGTGGACGCTGAAGGAGGGGACGAAGAACGTTTTCTGGCTCGCCCTGCCGGAGGATACTAACCAGGTCTTCGTCGACGGTGAGAGGTTAGCCGAGTCGATGGAGGTGGGGATCGAGGAAAAGCCGGACATTGAACGAGGCGCCGATCAGACGATGAGGCCCAGGGCAATCGCCCTGACGGATGAGACGCCCGGGGGGTGGCTTTACGACGAGAACGAGAAGCGCCTGTACATCAATACCGGCGACGGGAACCCCTCCGAGAGGCATCTGGTCGAGGTTTGTGTCAATTCTTTCGCCATCGAGCTCCAACCTCGGCCGGGCACAAAATATGAGGGGCGAGGGGTCTGGAATACCGCTATTAGGCTGCGCGGTTTGACTTTCGACCGTCTACAGACGGGACTGGAAGGCCATGCCACGTTCAGCGTTATCGAGGACTGCGTGGTGCGATATGCCGGCGCCGACGGCATACGCCTGCACGGCATGCACAACATCATCCGCCGCAACACCGTGCTGCACAGCCTTCACCAAGGCATCTATTGGGGAGGAAACACCTTCGTACTGGAAGACAACCTGATCGTCAGCGCGCAGGAGTGGCCCAACATCGTCGACAGTGACTATGAGGGTGTCCTCAAGACCAACGGGGGCAGCTTATCGACTATACGCAACAACGTGATTGCGGAGGTGCGGGCGGGTGAGCATTACAGCGGCGGCCCGGGCATCTGGTGCGACATCGCCAGCGACTACAACGCCATCTGCGGCAACGTGTGCTATCGCCAGGAAAACGACCAGGGCATCTGGGTCGAGCAGACCCAGAACGCCAACGTTGTGGCTTACAACACGTGTTTTGAAAACGGCACGGGCATAGGTGTGCGGGCCAACAGCTTCAACCTGTTCCTGGGCAACTACCTGTTCAACAACCGCGGCGCCGGCCTTTGGTTCCTGAACGAAGAACGTTACCCGCCGATGACCGCCCAGCGCGCCGAGGGCAACTGGCTGGTCAACAATGGCCAAGGCATCGCCGCCGCAAACCCGACGGCCCTTGGTTGGAACGCCGAGTCGCTGGACCGCAACTTCTACGACATGCCTGAAGGTAGCGAGCTGGTCAAGTGGGGCCAGAAGATATATACCGACCTGGAGACACTGCGCAAGGAGACCGGCCAGGAAATTCACGGCAAGACAGGCAGCGTAGGCGAAGATGAAATACACCTGATCAAGTTCCGCGTGCCGCACACCAGCACGCCGGAGATGTTGGTGCCTATGGTGGCCAACCCGACGCTGCTGCGTGGCGCCATTTCGCAAGCGAGCGACCACGCCACTCGTCCTTACTTCTGGCGGCAGGGCGACGGCAGCGGGCTTTCGTTTGGCGTCGGGGCCGCCGGACCGAGGAGCATAACTTCAGGCGTGATTCGGACCTCGTACAACAATCTGCCAAGGATTTGGGCAAAGGGAGGCTCCCTCGTTGCGGGTATGGTCCCACTAAAGCTTGGTTCTGACGGCCTGCCGCTGGAAAGCCATGAAGGGCCGGGCGAGAAGCGATGGGGTCTTGCCATTCAAGGCACCCAGCCTGAAGACATGCATCCGCTGGGCGAAGGCTGGTGGAGCCCGACGCTGCCGACTGTGGCCGGCACGAAGTACGCGGTCTCTTGGGCATCGCTGGCCGACGACCTAAAGCCCACAGAAGGCGACCCCAAGGCCGGCCCGGTCGTTTTCGTCCAGTTCACCAACGACACCGGCCAGCAGACGACGCGACAATACCTATGGGGCCTCGATGATGCTGGCCAGCCGCATGGTGAGCTGGCTGGGGCGGGCAGCTACGGTTGGTCTAAGGACGGCGGGGAGGTGACGGCGCCGGAGGGTGCAACACGGGTAGCCTTTTTCTTCGGCTTGCGAAACAGTGCCGGGATCATAAAATACCGCGACCTGTATATCGAAGCGAAATAGCCGGCCTGTGAGAACTTTGTGAACAACCAGATGGAACCCAGTGTTTCGGCCCATGAGGGCGAGCAAAAAAAAACCTCATGGCGCGAGGCGATCCGCGGCAATGTGCTGATGTTGGGGCTGGTGAGTCTGTTCACCGACTTTTCCAGCGAGATGATCAATCCCATTTTGCCGATTTTCTTCGCCGGCCTGGTCGGCGGGGGCAAGGCGGCGCTATGGGTCGGCATAAGCGAAGGTATCGCCGAGACAACCGCCAGCTTGCTGAAGATTTTTTCCGGCCGACTCAGCGACCGTCTGGGCAAGCGCAAGGGGCTGGTCGTTCTGGGCTACGGGCTGTCCACCGTAGCACGGCCGGCCATCGCTCTTGCCGGGTTAGCCTGGCAGGTCGTGGGCCTGAAGTTCGTCGACCGGGTCGGCAAGGGATTCAGGACCAGCCCGCGGGATGCGATGATCGGCGATGCCGTCGGTCCCGATCACCGCGGGTTGGCCTTCAGTTTCCATCGGGCCATGGATCACACCGGTGCGATACTTGGACCCTTGGCCGTTATCGCCTTGTTGTACGTCCTGCTGGGCTATGCCAAGTGGGTCAAGCCCTCAGCTGAAGGCGTCGTGACCGGCGAAGAGATGCGGGCCATGTGCGTGATCTTCGGCCTGGCCTTGCTGCCCGGCCTGGCGGCCATGGGCGTGCTGTTATTCAAGGTCAGGGAGATTGCCCCCCGCCGGACCAGGCCGGCCGGCGGCCAAGACGGCCTTAGGCTTGGCGCAGGCCATCTGCCCCGCCGCTTCTATGCCTTTGTCGGCATTGTGACATTGTTCGCCCTGGGCAACAGTTCGGACATGTTCCTCCTGCTATACGGATGGAAACTTTTCAATCTGGGCCTTGTGCCGTTGGCGGGGCTGTGGATCCTGCTGCACGCGTCCAAGGTTGCGATGAGCCTGCCCGGCGGGGTGTTGTCGGACAAGCTCGGCCGGCGAGGCGTCATAGTCGCCGGGTGGATTGTCTACGCCCTCGTCTACCTGGGCATGGCCGAGGTCGGCAGCCTATGGCAGTTCTGCCTGCTGTTCGTGGCGTACGGGTTCTATTTCGGCATGACCGAGGGCGTGGAGAAGGCCCTGGTGGCCGACCTGGTGCCCAGCGAGCGCCGCGGCACGGCCTTCGGCATATATCATGGGGCGATAGGCATTGCCGCCCTGCCGGCGAGCCTGATATTCGGCGTGTTCTGGACGGTCATCGGCCCACGTATGGCATTCGGCATCGGTGCGGCCCTTGCCGGCCTGTCAGCCGTGCTGCTGATTGCCCTGCTGTCGACGTCGAAGGCCGCACAACGAAATGGTACGAGATGACCTCGAAGGAACGTGTGCTTGCGGCCTTGAACCCCGACCGCACGCCCTTTAGGCACGGCCCACACTATCGCGGTCCGTCACGTCCGGCCCAACAGGGCGACCCGAATGCCCGGCGGACCATTGAACTCGACCCGGAGTCCCTCGAACAGTCCCGCCGCGAGCAACTGGACCTGGCCTTCGATGCCTGACCAGCCCCTCGGTTGGAGCCAAGACGGCCGCTTTCCGTCTTGCCGTCTCCCCGGCTTGGCTGTACATTGTCCTCATTGTTTGAGCTTTAGTTCTTATCGGAAGGCCGGGGTGGTATGCCTGTGCACAGACCATCTAAATCGCCTCGCCCGAAACCGTGGGCTGCGGGGTTATCGAACCCACCAGGTCGCCAAAACCTCGGGCCCCTAACCCCCCACCCCCGCCGTCCCACAGTAGGCCCTGACGCACCATGACCACACGAGACCCGAAATCAAAATTCCTATCAGTAGTATGACACAGCAGTTTTTTGCTGGACAAATCCGCCTGTTGAGGTAATAATGATATATTCAAATCAGTTAGTCTATCTGCTGGTGGAGAAGTCTGATGAGCGGTTGCGGCATTTTCAGATAATCGGAAAGATTTTTCATGCTTGCGCGTTCATTTATTGCGATGGTTGTAGTTCTGATTTTGTGTAACTCGGCCTTGGCTGGTCGGGACATCCTGGCTGATACGTACCTGGACAAACTCGAGGGAATGTGGCTGGGGCAGTTGCTCGGCAACTACGCCGGTCGGCAAGTGGAGGGCCTGACGACCGTCTTGTACGAAGGCCCCAACCCGGTCAACAAGCCCATCACCGATTATCAAGTTCAGTGGGATACTATCCTGACGGGCCAGTACTATTCCAAAACAGGCGCCCTCAACGGCGACGCAACCAAGTGGCTTGGGGATGACGATACGAGCCTGGAGTTTCTATACGCATATTCGCTGCAGAGCAAAACTTCGCTGAGCGTTGCCGAGCGGACCTCGCTATGGACGGATAATATTTCGTCCAATGGCTTGTACATCGCCAACAAGCAGGCATGGTACCAGATCAATCGCTACAGCCGGTCAGCGGACCAGTCTGGTACCGTTCGCCACAACATCAATGCCGGCTGGGCGATCGACTCGCAGATCACTACCGAGTCTCTCGGGGCCATTGCTCCGGGCATGCGCCAGCAGGCGGCGAACCTGTCCGGGGACTTCGGAGGGATCACCAACAGCGGATACAGCCTGCACGCGGCCCAGTTCTACGCAGCCATGTATGCCGAGGCGCCGCTTATGTCGGTTCCGGATGTTGAAACGCTGGTGAACAAGGGGCTGGAGGTCGTGCCCACAGGCAGTTGGACTCGCGAAATCGTGACAAAGGCGCAGCAATTATACCAGGCGGACCTGGACGACGACGGCACATTAAACAGTTGGCTGAACAGCCGAAATGAAATCATCAGCTTTCCCCACCAGCGAGGTCGGGATCGAATCTGGGTCGAGTCTCCCTCGAACACGGGGCTGACTACTTTGGCAATTCTTTACGGACAAGGCAACTTCGTTGACACCGTGGCGTACGGCGTTAATGGCGGGGAAGACTCCGACTGCAACCCGGCGACGGCTGGCGGCTTGATCGGCATGATGAAGGGTGCTGATGTCATTCTCACAGAGATGACGGCGGCGGGGCTGGACGTGTCGGTTCTCCCCCAAACTTATTACAACAGTTCGACCGTGGTGGGACTGCCCAAATCGGACTGGACCATCGACGAGGTGCTGGGCATCATGCAAGCGTCTGCGGAGAAGCAGATATTGGATGGAGGCGGAGCAATAAGCGGTTCCGGCGCCACGAAGCAATACACCATTGGGGATGCAGGAACAGGTCTCGATCTGGTCAACACGGGGAACGTAAGCGACCCTGATACCGGCCCGGGGGGACTCGTCGGGCAGGTGCTGGACCTTGGCGGCCAGGTGTATGTTGTCGTGACGCGCAATGGCGTGGTCATCACCGACGACAACACGAACGATCGCAGGGACCAGAACCGCCTGATCGATGGCGTGGTGGACTTGACAAACAACGGCGTCCTGCCGTTCGACACATACAATGGCAGCACTGACGCCCGGACAGATGGCTACGAACTTCATTTCGACCGCAATGTTCTGTTCGACAAACTGGTGCTGCACGAGGGTGACATTCGGCCTTCGGGTGGGGGAGGCGGACTTAGCGGGGATCCGACCGACCCTAGTTATGAGCCCTACGGCGGATACTTCACTGACTTGATTGTGGAAGTCTTTCGGAATGGCGATTGGGTCGAGGTGGATGGTCTTTCACTCAGCGAAGCCCTTGATCCCTACGCCTACTTCCAGTCCATCGAACTGTCATTTGCCCCGATTACAGGCGAAGCGATCCGCATGGTAGGCACTGCCGGTGGTCAGCAGCCTTATACCTCGCTGACGGAATTCGTAGCGATGTCCGAACCGGTCACGGGCGATCTGGACCACGACGGCGACGTGGATATTTTCGACTGGGCCATCTTCCAGCCCAACTACGGCTCCAGCGGCATGACGTATGACGATGGTGATCTAGACGGCGACGGTGACG
>JABMQG010000013.1 GCA_013203365.1 Planctomycetota bacterium
CCTCTGCCGCGAGTTGTCCGGCCACCACAACGACGAGATCAACCGCCGGTGCGGCCAGTATCTGATCGGCGTCTGGCCGTTGGATCCCCGTAGTGGCCCCGTTGGCACGAGCTACCATGCGTACAATACCTACTACGTCACTCAGGCGCTGTTCCAACTCGGCGGGAAGCACTGGGAGCAGTTTGCACCGCGGCTCTACACATATCTGGTCAAGTACCAGCGGAGCGACGGCGGGTGGACCGGATGGCGTGACCCTTCGTACGGCCCGCTCTATTCGACGTCGATGTACGTGCTCGCCCTGACCGTGAGCTACTGCCAGTTGCCGATCTACCAGCGATGAGGAAGGTCTGCCGGCCTCGCCCTTCCGGACGAAGGACTTGCGGGAGAGGGGCCTATCGCACCCCACAACTCCTTCAGAAAGGGCCTTTCGCGCGCCTCTGAGGGCAACCCGGTGTATATTCCGCGCGCACGGTTGCTGATTCATCGCACGTGTGGTAGACTCTTGCGTCGCGTGCAGATTAGAGCTCTCAGGAGCGTGCCTCCAACTGGTCCCGGCCACCCGAAGGCAGGTCAAAGGTCAGCGGAGTGGGGTCGGAGTTGGGCAAGGAAGGAATACTGGCCATGACACGCATGAGAAGCGTGATGGCCCGTATGGTCCCGCAAGGTTCCCAGTGCTATTGAGAGGCCGGTATGATGAACAGTATCCATGTGTCGCAGGCAACACTTCGCGAACTGTGCATCCGGATCCAGATCGGATTTGGCGTTCCGAAAGAAGACGCGTCGGTAGTCGCGGACTGCCTGGTCGACGCCAACCTCATGGGGCTGGACACGCACGGTGTGATCCGGCTCAAGTTCTACATGGACCGGATCGAAGCGGGCGGGAACAACCCGACTCCCGTGATGCGGACGCTCCGAGACGGCCCTGCGACGGCGGTGCTTGATGCCGACAACGCGCTGGGCCCGGTCGGCGGCAAGGCGGCGATGGACCTGGCGGTGGCCAAAGCCGGCACCGTCGGAATCGGCGCGGTGGCGATCCGCAACTGCAACCACTACGGCCCGGCCGGCTGGTATGCGCGGATGGCCGCGGCGAAGGACATGATCGGCATGTCGTTCTCGAACGTGCTAGCCTCGATGGCGCCGACCGGCGGCGCACAGCGGCAAGTGGGAAACAACCCCTACGCGTTTGCGTTCCCGGCCGGCGAGCGGCCGCCCGTGGTCGTCGACGGCGCGACCAGCAAGAGCAGTTGGGGCAAGCTCATGCTCTGCGCCCAGAAGAACGTGCCGCTGCCGGAGGGATGCTACCTCGATGCGCAGGGCAATCCCACGACAAAGCCCGCGGACGTGATGGACGGCGGCAGCCTGCTGCCCTTCGCGGCACACAAGGGCTATGGCCTGGCCGTGGCTGCGGAACTGCTCACGGGCATGTTGTCGGGTGGCGCACTGGACCACGACATCCCACACCCGTACAAGAAGCTCGATGAGCCGGGGGCCAATTCGTTCTTCATGCTTGCGATCAAAGTGGAAGCTTTCGAGGACCCGGACACATTCAAGGCACGAATGGACACCTATATCGATCGCATACACGCCACCCCGCCGGCAGAGGGCGTCGAGCGGATCTATCTGCCCGGTGAGATGGAGGCCGAAGCTGAAGAACAAAGACGCTCGGACGGGATCCCGCTCGCTGCAGTCATGGCACAAGAATTGCGGGACCTGGCGGCGAGAGCAGGGGCTGAATGCGATCTGTAGAACGAGGCCCACGTGCGTGGCTTCGCAGGAACAAGCACTGGAACAGGGCACTAGATTATCATGCGAAAGCTGACGGCAATCACGACCATAGCGGCGCTCCTGGCGGCGGTCTCGTGCCGCTACCCGTCTTCCAAAGGCACGACAGCGTCGGACGTTCACGACCGGAACGGCGTGCTTCACGAAGTATGGAAAGGGATCAAGGGAACGCACGTGAGGCACCTGACCGGCAGCCCGCGCTACGCGGAATCGGCCGACGAGGTGCGCGCGCTCGACTCCTTCGAGTTCAGGAGCATCGGCGACAACTACGGCAGCCGCTCGACCGCGCTGCTCGTCCCTCCCGTGACAGGCAACTACACCTTCTGGCTCGCCTCCGACGACGCCGGCCAACTTCTGCTCAGCGCCGACGACACGGCCGCGCGCAGCCGGCTTGTGGCCGAGGTGAAAACGCATACCGCGTGGGATGAGTGGACCAAGGAGCCCGGTCAGAAGTCGAAACCCGTTCCGCTCGAGGCCGGCAAGGCCTACTTCATTCAGGTTCTTCAGAAAGAAGGGATCTACGGGGATCTCATGCGGGTCGCCTGGGAGGGTCCCGGATTCGGGAGGAAGATCATCGAAAG
>JABMQG010000165.1 GCA_013203365.1 Planctomycetota bacterium
GATGCCAACTGTGGGCCTTCAGGCTCGGCGGTGTGCTGAGGTCGCCGGTGACGATCAATACGTCGGGCCTGCCGGCCAGCAGCAACGGCAAGGCGGCGTCCATCTCCTCTATGTACCCCACCTTGGCGGCTAGGTCGCCGTCTTCGCCGGCCTTGTCGGTGTACTTGAAGTGCGCGAAGATGAACGTATGGTCTTTCAGTGCCTTGACCGCCTCGCGGCAGACATCTTCCGCGGTCTTCGGTTCGCTCACCACGGGAATCCCTACCAGCCGGGCAACACCGCGGTACATCGGGTAGCCGGCCACCGCCGCGGGCTTGAGCTTCCATCGCTGTGGAAACTTGGGCCAGTCGGGATGCTTGGCGAATCCACGCGCAAGAATGCCGTTGGCCTTTGGCTCGTCGGCCAAAATTCGCTGGGTCTGGGCGATAATGTCAGCCACTATTCTCGCCGTCGCTGAGCCGTCGTGCGGGGGGCGGTTGGCCAACAGCGGCGGCACGCCGGTCGCCTGAGGGTCGGTCTCGCCGATGTTGTCGTCCAGGCCGTCGCCTCGAAGCACCAGAAGCCCGCGATGCTCGGCCTCGGTTTCAAAAAATACCTCAACGCCGGCCGGCATCTTGAGCTTGGCCTTGATCTTCGCCACAAGTTGCTGATTCTGCTCGCTCGTGATTCGGCCGGCTCGGCGGTCGGTGATGTTGCCGCTGCCGTCGAGCGTGCAAAAGTTCAATCGAGCAGCTACGTCTGTGTCCTCAAGACTAAACCCCGTTCCCAACGCCGAAAGCACCCCCCGGCCGACGGCGTAAACCAATGGGTCGTACCCGAAAAGCCCCATGTGGCCTGGCCCGGAACCGGGCGTCACGCCAGTGGCCACCGGCACCGCCAGGCCGCAGGCACCCTCACCTGCCAGGCCGTCGAGGTTAGGCGTCTTGGCGATTTGAAGGGCCGTCCCCTTGTCTCCATTGGCGCAGTCGCCTACGCCGTCCATCACCAGCAGGACGATTCGCTTGTCGTTTTCCTTGGCAAGTGAGGAAATCAGATTGCCATAGTTGTCTTCGTACATGCCTTTTAGTCTCCCGAAAAGTACAGTGCCACTGAACCCTCGGCCGGAAAGTATACCCTTATATGTGCGCCTTGACCATGGACTTGGCCGGCCCATGGCCGTTGGATCTGGCAACGTCGCGAATTGGCCCAGCGGTAACTAAAAAAGCCCCGCGGGGATGGTGCGGGGCTTTGTGCAATCTCAAATGACCCCAAGCGGGCTCGAACCGCTGTTGCCGGGATGAAAACCCGGTGTCCTAACCACTAGACGATGGGGCCGGCCAAACGACTCACCAGCCGGGTACTAGCCTTGTTGAACACACCGGCTGGGCTGGCACACAATATACCATTTTCCCAAGTTGTCAACCCGGAATCTTCAGTTGACGCCATCGGTTGCCCGCAGTGACGTTACCGCCCGGGACCACCTTCACCCCGACGGGCGCGACCGGCCAGCAGCAGACCCAGTTCGAAAAGCAGGTACATCGGCAAGGCCAACGCCAACTGGCTGACCACGTCGGGTGGCGTCAGTATGGCGGCAACGATCAATATGACCAGAATCACATATTTTCGACAGGCGCGCAGCCTCGCGTACGGAACGAGCTGCGTCCGGGCCAGTACCAGCACAACGATCGGCACCTGGAAACCCAAGCCGAACACAAGCGACAGCCAGGAGACGAACGTCATGTAAAAACCCAGGGCCAAATTAGGGGAGAGAAACGAATCCGCCGCCGCCGACAAGGAGTGCACCTTCCCAGCGTGAAAAAAACAGATTCGCCCGTCCGCCGAATCGATCCATGTCTGGCCTTCGATCGGATCGGTGGGGGGCCACGCCAGCACAGGCAATACGGTCGGACCGGCCGCGGTGGTAGGGCAGGGGCGCGACTCGGCCCCGGCAGGTGTGCCCGCCGGCATGGTAACGATGGGGTTGGCCCACTGCGGCAGGGGGTATTTGTCACGGGCGAACCCGAAAAAATACTGAAGGCAAATAGGGGCGATCACCACGAAGAAGAACACGACGCCGAATGCGAACAGCCCCATGCTTAAGGGCACGTACCGGCGAACGTGCCTGCGTTCGTGTTTGAACAGACCGGCCGCCACGAACCTCCATAGCTGCCAAAGCCCGTAGGGCGAGCTGACGATCAGCCCCCAGATTAGGCAGACCTTCACATAAGTCGAGAACGCCTCCGCCGGCGCCAGCATTAGAAGCCGAACAGGCAGCCCGCTGGCCCGCATCGCCACCGCCGCAGGCCAGCACATGACCTGCATGATCGTCTGGCCGAACACCAGGCAGACTACCACCCCGATCACTACGCCGATAAGCGCACGAAGCAGGCACGCGCGGAGCTCGACTATGTGCTCTTCAAGCGTCATGCGGGTGTCATCGGTCTCAGCCATACAGCCCGTCCAAATAAAGCCATGCACACGGCGGATATTGCTGATCTTATACCGCCTAAGCGATCGCCAGGCAAGCCGGCCAAGATTCCCTGACAGGTCTGCCGAAATAATTCAGCAACAGGCAGGGCGAAATCATTCGAAAAGGCCTATAATCCCGGATTTTCCGGATGGCAACTACAGTTCGTGTATAAACGTGTATAAATAAGGCCCGGTACGTGGTCTTCCAGATGGCGGAGGTAGCCATCCCGCGAGGGTTGTTCAAGACGATCCTGGAGCGGATTCGGCGGCTGAAACCAATACCTATAGTGTCAAGATGACCACACCACGTAGCGGAATCAGAGGAGAAACAAGGGAGCAGCGGGGAAGGCCTGTTCGCATAGGACTGTACGGTCGATTGGGAGCCTGCGGAACTCTGATTCGCCGCTCTCTGGAGGTCCCCCGATGGGTCTGGGGCACCGGGAATTGTCTTGTCGAAGCGACGAGGCGGGATAAAATCATTGAAACTGCTGGCGACGGTCGTCAGCGAGAAGTCATATGGAAAATGCCGGATCAGAGGTAATCGAGGAAAGGCATGCACCCCAACACTGCCGCGATCTACGGTCTGAAGCCCCACCCCCTGCCTCACTGGGAACACTGGTCCTGCCCCGACGCCGAGACGTTCATCACGGGCATCGACTACTACGAGCACCCGCGCCTCTGCCGGCTGAAGATCAACGAAATGTACCCGCAGTTGGACCTGGCTCTGCCCGCGACGGATGAGCCACGCCGCAGGCCGAAGTTGAATCACGTCAACGCCACCGCCACCGATGAACTGGGCCGGCACATGATCCGCTGGGGCGACGACGTTTCCATCTGGCACGACCAGTTTAAGGTCAAGACGCCCGAGGAGGTCTTCGCCTTCTCGCCGCTGGAGCAGGGCGACTTCCGCGACTTCCAGGTCGTCGAGGCCAAGGACTACCGCGACGAGGAGCAGCTCTACCAGCTCTATCGAAAGAACTACCCTCCCGATTGGGGCCAGCGCCCGCCCGCCGACAGCAAGACCTTCAACACGGTGGGCTTCTACAACACCATGTTCATGTGGCCGCTGAATACCTTCGGCTACGAGTTGTTCATGGAAACTTGCCTGGACGAGCGGTTCGGGCGGATCATGGACGAGTTCGCCGAGATCAATCGCCGCGTCTTCCGTGTCTTCGCCCGCCTGCCCGTAGACGTGGTTGTCTGCCACGACGATATCGTCACCTCCCGGGGGCCGGTCTGCTCGCCGGCTTGGATGCGCAAGTACATCTTCCCGCGATACGAGGAATACTGGGCCATGATCCACGCCGCCGGCAAGAAGGTGGTGTTCATGGTTGACGGCTGCATCGACCGCTACGCCGACGACGTGTTCGCCTGCGGAGCCGACGGCATCATCACCGAGCCGCACACGGACTTCAAGACCATCGCCCGCAAACACCCCGACAAGTGGCTCTCGGGCGACGGCGACAACCGCATCGTCATGCGAAACCGCCCCGAGGAAATCCAGGCCATGGTCCAGTCGATGGCCGAGGTGGCCCGCCAGGCCGGCGGCTACTCCATCGGCCTGGGCAACCACGTCCCCTGGAACCTGCCGCCCCAAGGCGTCAAATTCTACCTGGACTGCTGCCTCAGGGCGTTCAAGTAGGCAGAGGCAGGAACGGGCCTCAGCTTGCAGGGCGAGCAGCTTAGCTCTTTTCGGGCTTATTTGTAATTAGTAGAGGGGTCTATGCTTATGCAGTGCCAAGCCGATTCGTGAGATACCTATCAAAAACAGCATATGTATAGAGGGGTATCTTTTTATGTCGAGCAACGCCGATGCTGCTTAGTGATACCGTCTTGACCTCTTCCGCCCGGAACTGACTGGGTAAAGCACCTCTGTTTTTTTGCCAGCAACTGCTGAATCCGGTATAATGTACGGCATTGTCGTACGCCGTATTCGATGTGCAACAAGGCGCGTTCCAATCGGCCAGGCCGGGAGGGTAAGAGCGAACTGACTCAAAAAAAAACAGGACGGCATCGACAAGGTTGAACGTATGAAAATCTGCGTCATTGGCGTTAGTCACCACACGGCACCGGTGCAGGTGCGTGAGCAGTTCGCGCTGTCGGGCGGTTTAGCCCGCCAGTTGTTGCGCACATTTCACGATGAGCCCTGTTTCTCGGAGGCCTTGGTGCTGGACACCTGCAATCGCACCGAAGTGTACTTCGTCACCAACAAGCAAGGCGACTGGCTGGAGTACGTGCGGGGGCATCTGGCCAGGCTCAAACAGGTCGATCCGACTGACGCGGGGTCCGCTTTTTACAACTACGAGGGTCCAGATGCCGTAAAACATCTCTTCCGCGTGGCCGCGTCGCTGGATTCGCAAATCGTCGGGGAGCCCCAAATCCTGGGACAGTTGAAAGCCGCCTACACGATGGCACTGGAAGAACGGACCGCTCGCTTTCTGCTGAACAAACTCCTGCATCGGGCGTTTCGCGTGGGCAAGCGGGTACAGAGCGAGACACGTCTTTGCCAAGGGGACCTCGATGTCCCACGGGCGGCCGTCGAATTGGCCCGACAGGTCTTCTCTGACCTGACCGGCAAGGCCGCGATGCTCGTCGGCGC
>JABMQG010000014.1 GCA_013203365.1 Planctomycetota bacterium
AATTTGGCTGGGCCAACGGATGGAATGCCGGCCAGGGGGGCCCGTTTCGGGCGCTCATCAACTCCGGGTCGGATTATTATATGCGGGCTCGCCGGTACGAGGATGAGTGGCAGCGAAAGCATCTCGGCAAGGCCAACATGGTCTTCTGCGATGGGCATTCCGAATCGCTGACCGTCGAGGAAACGATCGGCACGGGTGATATGTATACCGAGGCCCCATCAGGTAAGTCAAATGTGAAGGGCATGTGGACGCATTTGTCGGGAGACTGATTCAACAGCAAATGCAGGTTCGAGCGACCCCGGCCCGACGAAAATGATGCGCAAGGAACCTGGGCCCCGCTGCCAAGCGGTGTAGTGCCGGCAACCCTCTTGAAGGCGGCGCAGTGACTGTCGCATGACGGCCGGCAGGGGCAGCGTGGGACACAATAGGTTTCTTGCCGATTGGGGTAAGATTGGGATGTAGGACGTTGCCGTGAAGCGCTTCCATATCTTTTAGCTCGTGATTGGGCACCCTCTGCAACGTTGCCTGTTGTCACTTCATATGCTTCTCAAGATTGCCGTTTTATCAACAGCGGGGGCTTTTCTTTTCAGACCGAGTCGCACACAAATGAGCTGACAAATGCACGGTGGAAGATAAACACATGGTCTGTTGTATGGGCGGCAAAACGGCACTAGAATGATGTGTTATCATTGGTCTATAGACCGGCCTGGTGGCGGAATTGGCAGACGCTGGGGATTTAAAATCCCCTGCCCTTATGGGTGTGCGGGTTCGAGTCCCGCCCGGGCCAGTGGATCATTCCTATTGGTGCGAAAGGAAAAGGCAGGCAAATGGCCAAGATACTGATTGCTTACTACAGCCGAAGCGGAAACACGAAGAAGCTGGCCGAGGCCGTCCGCCAGGGCGCCGCTGCCGTCGCCGGCGCCGAGGTCATCTGCAAGGCCGTCGGAGACGTTCAGGCGAAAGACCTGCTGGACTACGACGGAATCATGATCGGCTCGCCGGTCTATTACGGGTCAATGGCGTGGGAGGTGAAGAAGCTGTTTGACGAATCGGTGGCCTTTCACGGCAAGCTTTCCGGCAAGGTGGGCGGGGCGTTCAGCACGTCGGCCAACCTGGCCGGCGGAAACGAGACGACTATACTGGACATCCTCAATGCCATGCTGATCCACGGCATGGTCATTCGCGGCTGCGCCACGGGCGACCACTACGGGGCGGTCGGCATCAACGACCCTGACAAGCGGGCAACAGACCAGGGCGCTATGTTCGGGAAGCTTGTTGCCGAACTGGCGGTGAAACTGCACGGCTAGCGGGCGTATCTTCGCGGCGTTGCATTTCTCATGCGCTGATGATACCGTACGTCGACTATGGTCGATCTGGGCGTGGACATCGCCGGTGTTAGACTGGCCAACCCGTTGATGACGGCAAGCGGCACCTGCGGCTACGCGAGGGAATACGAAGACTTTTTCGACCTTCGCCAACTTGGCGCGTTCGTCACCAAGAGCATAACAGCCAAGCCGCGGACGGGCAACCAGCCCCAGCGCGTTGTGGAAACCCCTGCTGGACTGCTCAACGCGATCGGGCTGGAGAACGTCGGCCTGGCGCGATTCCTGGACGAAAAGGTGCCCGAGTTGGAGACCCTCGGCGTGCCGGTCTTCGTAAACGTCGCCGGTGCGGAGTTGAGCGAGTATCTCACCGTAGTCGAAGCCCTATCCGACGTGCCGGTCGTGCGCGGTGTCGAGCTGAACATCTCCTGCCCGAACGTCAAGGCCGGCGGCATGTCCTTCGGCGTCGAGCCTAACCAGGCGGCGGCGGTAACCTCGGCGGTCAAGGTCAAGTGCGGCAAGAACATCCTGATCGTCAAGCTCACCCCGAACGTTACTGACATCGCCGAGATCGCCCGGGCCGTCGTCGATGCCGGCGCCGACGCACTCAGCATGGTGAACACCTTGACGGCGATGGTCGTAGACGTAGCGACCCGCCGGCCAATCTTGGCCAACGACACCGGGGGGCTTTCGGGCCCGGCAATTCATCCCGTTGCCGTGTACATGGTTCACCGGGTCTACACCCGCGTCGCCAGGGCCGCCGGTGTGCCGATAATCGGCATGGGCGGCATACAGGACTGGCGCGGCGCGGTGGAATTTCTTCTGGCCGGCGCGACGGGACTGGCGGTCGGCACCGCCATGTTTGCGGACCCTACCTGCCTGTCGAGCATCCGCGAGGGGATAGCCGACTACTTGCAAAAATACGGCCACGACCGCGTCGGCGAGATCGTCGGGGCACTCCAACTGAATCGATCTGAATGAATCCCCGATTGCCCAGACGGCTTTTTTATAAAGCCCCTGACCAAATGCGGCTCAAGGCTTTTCTTACCAACGTGCCGGACCTATAATGGTCTATGGCTGATGAGCTGGGAGGCTGGGGCGCAACCGGCATCATATTCGAGATACCTCCGGCACAGCGACTGGCTGGTCTTTCACGGGAGGCAGGTGATGCGTTACCTGGCTGTATTCACGATGGTTGGGGTGCTGGCCGGCCCGGCCGTGGGGCTGGGCGCCGGTTCGGCCGCCAACTCGGCCGACGAGGCCCCCCAGACGAAGATCCCCAAGATTGCGTTTGACGGCGTTCCGTTGGCCAGGGCGGTGCAGTACTACAGCCAACAGGCCGGGGCGAAGATCGAGATGGACTGGCCCGCGTTGGCTGAGGCCGGCGTCACCGATAAATCCTCTGTCAAGGTGAAGGGTAAGGACCTGACGTTGGCGGCGGCGCTGGATTTGACGCTGGCACACGTTGCCGGCGCCAAGGCCCCGCTGAGCTGGTACATCGACGGCCGAACGTTTCGCATCACCACCCAATCGGCCATCCTGGCTGAGCGAAGTCTGCCATCGCCGGGCGCCACCGGCCGCCGTCGGTCGGCCTCGCCCGTCGAATCCAGGCCGTCACCCAGGCCTGGGATAACACTGGCGTTTGACGAGACGCCTTTGATCGACGCTATCGACTTTCTGCGCGACGTCTCCGAGCTGAACTTCAACGTGCACTGGCGGGCATTGCAGGCAGTTGGTGTGAATCAGGATTCACGCGTTACGGTCCAGGTGAAGAACGTTGGCCTGGCTACGGCGTTGGATCTGGTCCTGGAGCCGTTCAACGCAAACAGGGACCCCTTGGAGCAGTTGTATTGGTTGTATGAGGGCGGCGTTGTAAAGGTCTCCACCGGCGAGGTGCTGAATCGCCGGATGGTCGTCCACGTCTTCAACGTTTCGGACCTGCTGGCCGTCAAGCACAAGCTTCGCGGGCCCACCCTTGGCTTAAGTGACCAGCAAGGTGGTGCCGGCGGCCGGCAAGACTCCGGCCAAGGCGGAACCTCGTCCGGATCAGGTGTATCCGGCTATTCGTCGGGCTATAGCAGCAACAACTCAGGCAACGCCGGCCGGGACGATGATGAGGAGCAGTTGAAGTTGCAGGAGCAGGCACTTATCGACGTCTTCAAAGGAGCGCTGCCAGCAGAGTTCTGGGAACCGATGGGCAAGGGGTCCATCCGAATCCTGAACGACAAGATGATCATCATGCAGAGCCAGCTCGGCTTCAAGCTCATGGGGCGTGTGCTGGCGCGCAGTTAATATCGTTAAGGGACCCCTTCAGTAACCCAAACCGCCAAGGCGCTCGTCACCCTGATACACCACCCCCGATCGTTAGCTTTGGGAAGTCGTAAACGCCTTTGCCAATTCCGCGGGCGGCACACCGTTGCTGTCCCAGCCTCGCTTCTTGTAGTACAAATTGAGCAGTTCTTCAAACTGGTTCGAGTCGATTACGTTCCCGGCCGTGGCACCCGTCTGAACGGGGCAGGAGTGCACCTTGTATGGCATGGTGTCATCCTTGCGATCCATTCCCAATCGGGCGTTTATCAGCCTGGTGAGGTTGAATATGTCATTCGAGCGTTCAAGCAGATCCGCCAGCGATGCGTCTTTCCCCGTAACGCATCGATAGAAGCGTGGATAGTGCTCCTCGTTCAGCCCCAGTTCTATCCACGGCAGCCGACATACACCGAGCATGTCAAACAATGGCCTAAGCGTCTGGTGGTAGATCACCAGGTCCACCTTCTGCTCGGCCGACCAGTTCTTCCCCTGCTCGATCTCCTTGGCTATTGTCCATGCTCGGGTATGATGCGCTCCGATGTCTGAAGTCGCGTACGCCAGGGCCATGGACACACCGGCCCGGGAGTCATAGGCAGACTGCTCCAGCCCCTTGACCTGGAGAATGAGCTTGTCCATTTCCGGCCAGGTTTCGATCACGCGGCGGGACCCGTCTGCGAGGATATCGCCTATTCCTTCCCTCAAGGCTATCTGGCGAATGAGTTCGAGAATGCCGTCCTCATCGCCCCATGTGATGCCCTTTCCGCCGAGATCTTGCAGGGAGATTATGCCCTTTTCGTATCCTTCGATCACAGCGCCGATGAGGTTGCCAGTGGAGATAGTGTCGATGCCCAGTTCGTCACAGAGCTTATTTGCGTGGAGAATGCCGGCGAAGTCGTCCACGCCCACATTCGGGCCGAGCATTGCGCATGATTCGTATTCCGGTCCCTCGGTAACCGTGCCCGCGTGCTTGCCCTGCTTGACCAGGCAGATGTTCCCGCAACACATCGAACATGCAAAACAAGCGCTGTCGCCTATCTTGTAGCCGTCGACCATCGTATAGCCGTCGATCTGGCCTATTCTCGGAAACGTGCCGTCCTTGAAGTTGTAGGTTGGGAGGATTCCTTTTTCATTGGCGTACTCCATAACGTTCATCAGGCCCTGGGTCTGCCAAAGCTTGAAGAACTTGTGGTTTTTCATGTAGGCGTAAGCCTTATCCGACTCGGCCATGAGGGCCTTCACGTCGTGGACGGGCAGGTCCCTGCTGCCACGGACGGCGATGGCCTTGAGGTTTTTGGACCCCATGACCGCGCCGACGCCCGTGCGTCCCGCGTTGCGGGACCAGTCGGCATTGACGCAGGCGAACCTTACCAGGTTCTCCCCGCCGACGCCGATCGTAGCCACTTTCACCCGATGCGTCCCGAGGTGCTGCTTGATCAGCCCTTCCGCTTCCAGGCACGTCTTACCTGCCAATTCGGGCATAGGGATGATCTTGGTTTCGCCGTTGTCGATGAAAAGTACAGACAACTGCGGCGCCCTGCCCTTGATGGAGAGCACGTCGATTCCGGTTTGCCGCAATTCGACGCCGAAAGCCCCGCCCATCGACGAATCGCCGTATATCCCCGTTGCCGGCGAAAGGGTGACAAACGAGTTCTTACCCGAAGACGGCAGGTACGTGCCTGTCAGCGGCCCCGGGGCTATTACCAGGAGGTTTTCCGGGGAAAGGGGGTCAAGCTTGAAATCGTGCTCGACCAGATGGTCCCACAGCAGCTTCGCCCCGAACCCACGGCCGCCGATGTACCTGTCGAGGAATGCCTCGTCCAGATCCCGCCGTTCGAATCGGCCTTGCGTCAGATCGACGACCAGGTACTTCCTGAAGTAGCCCGATTGGATGGTCACGGCTTCAGTTCCTCTTTGCCGATTTCGGCGTAATGGATGACCTTCTTTTCCCCCATTTCTAACAACTCGATTTCTTTCATGTGCGCATAGCTGAGAACGGTGTTCATACGTCGGGACTCGCC
>JABMQG010000166.1 GCA_013203365.1 Planctomycetota bacterium
GTTGTTGGAAAGTGCTGGACCCTGTGGATTGGCAGCTTCTGATCTTGTCATGCACTGGCTTGTGCCGGCCGAATCTGCTATGACGGCGAACCAGTAGAGCCTCTGGTGTCAGCTTTCTTCTGCTCTGGTGGGTCGGCTTCGAACAGGAGCGATCATATGGAACCGAACGCTGATCCCAATTGCGTCTTCTGCAAGATCGTAGCTGGTGAGCTGTCTTCAGCGAAGGTGTTGGAAACCGACGAGGCCCTTGCGATTATGGATGTCGGCCCGCTGGCGCCCGGCCATGTACTGCTGATCCCAAAGAGGCACGTGGCGAAGCTGGATGATATGACCACCAGCCAGGCTGGGGCCGTGCTCCGCCATCTGCCGGCTATTGGCAAGGCCGTCCGACATGCCACCGGCTGCAGCGGTTACAATGTCCTTCAGAACAATGGCAGGGTTGCCCATCAGGAAGTCATGCACGTGCATTTCCATATTATTCCACGAAACCCCGACGATGCATTCCACTTCAATTGGCCTGTGGGCAAGTACGCCGCCGGCGAGCTCGATGCCATGCAGGAGAAGATTCGCTCCGCGCTGGAAAGTTAGCTGCAACGGTGTCACCAGGCAGACTTAAATTGCTCAGGTGGACGCAATAGTCAAGTCCCGCAATTGGGGATATGGCGCTACCGGGTTAGCCCACGCATTGAGACGCAGGGGCGAGGCAGGGATCCATGTTTAACCGGTTCTGGCCCCTTGTCAAAGCCGCCGAACTCCACGACGCGAAAGCGAAAAGTCCTTGTGGATGTCTGTGCCGTCTCATAGAATACCCTAAGCGTTTCTTTTTATAGGCGGCAGAATTTACCCCCGGGCGAGTGATAGGGCGATGGGGTCTGGATAAGGCGTTGCCAACAGCACCGACAGTCGAGTACTAGGCACGGAAAACATGGACGTTATCGATTTCTTGCAAACCCTGTTTATGACACTGTACACCTTTGTTCTGGTGATAGTATCGATCTACGGGTTCCATCGTTGGGCGTTGGTATTCCTATATTATCGGCATCGAAGGCGACAGACCGATCCGAAAGGCAGATTCGATGAACTGCCTTGTGTGACTGTCCAGCTGCCGATGTACAACGAAAAGTACGTTGCAAAGCGAATCATCGAAAAGGCCTGCCAGATAGATTATCCGCCCGAGAAGCTTCAGATTCAGGTCTTGGACGACAGTACCGACGAAACGGCACAGATAGCCTCAGCCGCCGCCGCCAAGGCTCGCGGCAACGGTTTCAACGTTGAATACATTCACCGCGACAACCGTATCGGCTTCAAGTCAGGGGCGATGGAAAACGGGCTCAAGACCGCCACCGGCGAATTCATCACCATATTCGACGCCGATTTCATCCCGCCTACCAATGCCCTGACAAGGAGCATTCACTACTTCACCGATCCGAAGGTCGGCGTAGTGCAAACCCGGTGGGAACACCTCAATCGCACCGATAGTATGCTCACCCGCACGCAGGCCATCTTCCTCGACGGGCATTTCGTTATCGAGCACGTCGCACGCAATAGAAGCGGACGATTCATGAGCTTCAACGGCACGGCCGGCACCTGGCGTCGCCAAGCGATTGCTGATGCCGGCGGCTGGCAGCATGACACGCTCACCGAGGACATGGACCTGAGCTACCGCGCGCAACTTCGCGGGTGGAAGTTCGTGTTTCTGCCGCAACTGACGGCCCCGGCCGAACTGCCGTCGAATATCGCCGCCTTTAAGGCCCAGCAGCACCGGTGGACCAAGGGCGGCACGCAGACGGCACTGAAACTGCTGCCGCGAATCTGGCTGTCAAAGGCCCCGCTCAAGGTCAAGGTCGAAGCCACCTTCCATCTGACCGGTTTCGCCGTGCACCTGTTGATGGTTATCCTCGTGCTGATGCTGTTCCCGGCAATGCACATGCGGTCGCTGCCGTGGGAAGCGGGAACCACGTGGCGAACATTGTTCGATCTGGGCATTTTTTCACTGGCCACACTGTCGGTCAGCACGTTTTATGTCTGCAGCCAGTTCGAGTTGTTCGGTACCTGGCGAGAGACCCTCAAGTTCCTGCCGTTCGTTATGGCTCTGGGTGTTGGCGTTTGCATTTCCAACGCGAAGGCCGTGCTGGAGGCCATCTTCCGCAGGCAAAGTGAATTTGTCCGCACGCCCAAATTCGGTGCCGGCGTCACCGACTACAATGAACACAGATGCAAAGACCCGTTGTCTAAGCGCAAGATTGACACAGTTCCGTATATCGAATTTGCGTTCGGACTGTACATGGCGACCTGCGCAGTTCTTAGTGCCACGGCCTTCAAGTCGGCCCTGGTCGCGCCGTTCCTGGTGATCTTTGCCTTTGGCTTCTTGTACGTGAGCGTATTGAGCTTCCAAGAGCGGTTCGCTCGCACCCGCATGTCCCACAAACCCGCCGGCGCCAATGAAGCCGTCGTCGAAGATGTTTCGGTTAAGTAACGTCCTCGCCGACCCAACAAACCGGCGTTTGGGCCAATGGGTGGGCGTTGGCATCAAACTATGGGGTGACACTTGTTTTTTCGCGCAAAAAAACCCTTTATCGTAACGAAATCGCTGCAATTGGCGGTCAAAGGCCGGCGGCGAACCTTCTTGAAGAGAGAACAAAACCATGTCATCAACGCCGGAAACAGAACTGCGCCGCACGCACATGTGCGGTGAATTGACAAGCGAGAACATAGGTCAGGTCGTTCGGCTTTGTGGGTGGGTTAGTAGTTGTCGCAATCACGGCGGGGTGATCTTTATAAACCTGAGAGACCGTGAAGGCGTCACCCAGGTCTTGGTTAATCCCAGCGACGACGAGCAGGTGTACAAACTGGCCAAGGCCCTCCGGAACGAGTGGGTAGTCAGTGCCGCCGGGACGGTCAGGGCCCGCCCGGAAGGTATGCGAAACCCGAAGATGCCGACCGGCGACGTGGAGATCGTCTGCGAGAACCTGGCGGTGCTGAACCGCGCAGACCCCGTCCCCTTTGAGCCTGACATTCCGGAGAAGGTATCCGAGGAAACACGCCTGAAGTACCGATACATAGACATACGTCGGTCTGAGCTGACCGGGGCATTGGTTATGCGCCACCGGATCACCAAGTGCATTCGCGACTACTACGACGCCGAGGGTTTTATCGAGGTGGAAACTCCGTTTCTGACCAAGAGCACACCTGAAGGCGCCCGCGATTTTCTCGTGCCGTCCCGAATGCAGCAGGGCACCTTCTACGCCCTGCCGCAGAGCCCGCAGTTGTTCAAGCAGCTGCTTATGATCGGCGGGATGGACAAGTACATGCAGATTGTCCGATGCTTTCGTGACGAGGATCTTCGCGCCGACCGCCAGCCTGAGTTCACCCAGGTCGATGTGGAAATGAGCTTTGTCACTTGCCAGGACGTGATACGAGTCAACGAAGGGGCCATGCGGGTCGTGGCTAAATTGTGTGATGTGCCGTTTCCCGAGACCGTCAAGGTGCTCTCCTACGACCATGCTATGCGCGACTTCGGCACCGATCGGCCGGACCTACGGTTCGAGATGACCCTTCACGATGTTACCGACCTGGCAAAAGGGAGCGACTTCAAGGTCTTCGCCTCCGTAGCCGACGCCAAAGGGCTGGTCAAGGGCCTGACTGCCAAGGGCGGAGCGGCGTTCACGCGAAGCCAAATCGACGGGCTAGCCGAGTTCTGCCGAGAACTTGGCGCTAAGGGCCTGGCTTGGGCGAAGGTCCTCGACGACGGGACCTTAAGCGGATCGCTGGCCAAGTTCTTCACAGCCGACAAGTGTGATGCCCTCAAGGCCGCTATGGATGCCCAGCCCGGCGACTGCATGATGTTCGTTGCAGATGAGCCCAAGACAACCAACAAGGTGCTCGCAGCCTTGCGGTGCAAGTTGGGTAAGGACATGGGCCTCTGCGGCCGCGACCTCTGGGCATGGTGCTGGGTGGTGGACTTCCCGTTGCTGGAATGGGATCAGCTCGAACAGCGATGGTCGGCCTGTCATCACCCCTTCACAGCACCGCTGGACGAGGATGTCCACCTGCTGGACAGCGATCCTGGGAAGGTGCGGTCAAAGGCCTACGACCTTATCCTCAACGGAACCGAACTGGGCGGCGGGAGCGTCCGCATCCACGACGTTAGTGTCCAGAAGAAGGTTTTCGACACCCTGAAGATAAGCGAGCAGGAATCACGTGCAAAGTTCGGCTTCCTGCTGGACGCACTCCGGTTCGGCGCCCCGCCCCACGGCGGAATCGCCTTCGGGTTGGACCGAATCGTAATGATCATGCTCCAACGCGACAGCTTGCGCGACGTCATAGCCTTCCCCAAGACCACCAGCGGCGGCTGCCCGCTGACCGGTGCACCGGCCGCCGTCGACGACAAGCAACTGGCCGAGCTCGACATAAGAGTCATCAGGCCGCCGGCTGGGTTGCCGATGCCCCCTGACGACGCCGGATGAGCGGGCCTACAATTTGTGATTGGTAACCGGGGAAGTGCCACAATTGTCGATTGCAGGACATAGGTTCGCCACCCACGCCTGACGAGTGTACGTCTCCACGATGTAGCGGGCAAGATTGACCCAACACGAGCAGTTGTCGAGAATGAGCGAGTCGCTGGTGATTACGATGCCCTCGCTTGCTATCAGGGTGCTGTCGGGGTTGTGCAACAGGTCTATCGACCATTTCCAACCGTTCCGCCCGGCCAGTTCGAGCATCTGTTTTCGCAGTCGGCCGGAATTGGAGACCGGGGAGTCCAGAACCCACCACGCGGCGGTCACTCCCAGCGAGCAGATGGTCGTTGCGATCAGTTCCAACGCGGGTATCGTCTCGTCCATGGTCCTGTAACTTCCGTGCATGCTCGCCAGGTCGCGGAACGTGCTGTCCCGGCCGCCGAGGATCACGCCCCCGCTCAAAGCCGACTCGATGGTGATCAGGAGGTTGTACCCGTCTATGGCAACAGGCTTACCGTTGAGCTGCTGCACCTCCACGCGCCGCCGCAGCCGGTTGGCCATCGCCTCGTCGCTGCAGGCGGACCGTCTGACGGCAAGTCTCTGCCGGGCGGTCAGGCTATAGTGATCGCCGACGATCTTCAAGGCCGACGTCGCCCCATAAGCTCGCCCCAGCAGCCACGACAAATCCGCCACTGCCGCGCGAAGGCCGGTCAGCCGGCTTGGTGCGAACAAGCCGGCATCCTGGGGATGGGCGCCGCGATGTCTGCGTTTGTCAGGCACGTATACATGATACACCTAGAACGCTTCCGTAGGATACCGATCATTGACGTTGCTCTTGCCGTGCGGTAGGGTGAACTGATACCAAAGCGAAACGAGAAAACGATGGCCAATCTTATCAAGACCAAGATAGTTGCCACAGTAGGGCCGGCGAGTTCGGATGTTCCCATCCTTACGCGCCTGGTGAAGGCCGGGGTGGACGTCTTTCGTATCAACTTCTCCCACGGCACGATCGAGGAGCATGAACAGAGGCTGGCTAGTATCCGCGAGGTCTCTTCCCGGCTGGGTGTGCCGCTTGGAGTGATTGCCGATCTGTGCGGACCGAAAATACGCGTGGGTAAGATCACCGGCGGCGGTGTGCTCCTGTCTGAGGGGAGCGAACTTATCATCCAGCGAAAACCCATCGAAGGCACCGTGGAACGGATCAGCACCACACTGGGAGAACTGATCGACGACGTTCGCGACGGGCAGCGAATCCTTATCGACGATGGGAAGTTGCAGCTTAAGGTCCTGCGCCGCCGCCCGCCCAACGAAATCCTCTGCCGGGTTGTCACCGGCGGGGTGTTGGCTGGCGGCAAAGGGGTGAACCTGCCGCAAACAAACCTTTGTTTGCCGCCCCTTACCGAGAAAGACCTCTCCGACACGGCGTGGATTGCCACGAGAGACTTTGATTACGTGGCGTTGTCTTTTGTGCGGCGGTCGGCTGACGTCAAGGCGCTGCGCAAGATACTGACCGCCGGAGGCAGCAAGGCCAAGATTATCGCCAAGATAGAAAAGCCCCAGGCCATGAAGAACATCGATGCAATCATCGATGCCGCCGACGCCGTCCTTGTCGCTCGAGGCGACCTTGGGGTTGAGACTGCCTTGTCTGAGGTGCCCATCGTGCAGAAGCGGCTGATCGGCTTGTGCTCTAAAGCCGGCAAGAGTTGCATCGTCGCTACGCAGATGCTTGAGACCATGACCACAAATGCCGCCCCCACCAGGGCGGAGGTGTCAGACGTCGCCAACGCCGTCTTCGACGGTGCCGACGCGATCATGCTGTCGGGGGAGACAGCCGTCGGGAAGTATCCCGTCAAGGCCGTTGAGATGATGAATGAAATCGCCCGGCACGTGGAGCAGCACCTGCTCCATGCCGCAAACCCCCGACGGTTCGGCGACACCGGCGAACTGGAGGGCCTGATTGGTCCGACCGCCGCCATTGCCAGGGCGGTCCACAAGCTTTCAACCCACGCCGCCGTCCGAGATGTGGTCGCGTATACCA
>JABMQG010000167.1 GCA_013203365.1 Planctomycetota bacterium
ACTTAGGCGCCCTGATTGGCCGATACGCCAATCGCATCGCCAATGCCAACTTTACGCTGGACGGCAAGGAATACACGACGACCAATCCGCTGCACGGCGGGAATAAGGGTTTTGACAAGGCCGTCTGGGACGCCGAGGGCTTCCAATCCCCCGGCTTGGCCGGTGTCAAGTTGACCTACCTCAGCAAAGACGCCGAAGAAGGCTTTCCCGGCAACCTGAGCGCAACTGTAACCTATACGCTCAATGATCGGAACGAATTGGAAATCGACTACTCAGCCACCACCGACAGGCCCACCGTGGTCAACCTGACCAACCATTCGTATTTCAACCTGGCCGGCGCTGGCAGCGGCGACATTCTGAATCACGAGTTGCAGATCGAGGCCGACGCCTTCACGGCAGTGGATTCGGCATTGATCCCAACGGGCGAGATACGCAACGTCAAAGGCACACCGTTTGATTTCACGACGCCACATCGCATCGGCGAGCGGATCGACTCTGCTGATGAGCAGATCGTCTTCGGCTATGGCTATGACCACAACTACGTCCTGCGCAATTCGGATGGCAAGCTTGCCTTGGCGGCCCGCGTTTACGAGCCGACCAGCGGCATGGTGATGGAGTGCTACACCACGGAAGTGGGCATGCAGTTCTACTCCAATTACATGTGCAAGAACACCAAGGGCAAGCAGGCTCAGGCAGACAACTATCGTGGGGCTTTCTGCCTGGAGACGCAGCACTTCCCCGACTCGCCCAATCAACCGAAGTTCCCTTCAACGGTGCTCAGGCCGGGCGAGACTTATCACCAGGTAACGGTGTACAAGTTCTCTGCCAAGTAAGGCTGACAGCTTTCTTAACCTTATACTGTAGCGACTGGCCGCAGGCTCTCTGGGGTGCTACAGTCAAGCGTGCGCAAAAGGAGCGAAGCTGATGGGCGTCATTGAACGGCACAAGGCACTGGGTGAGCCGGAGAGCGGGAAGATCGTGGACCTTTCGGCCCCGCTTGGCCCAAACACCTATGCCTACCCCGCCGACCCGCAGTACCGCAAGACCTGGCACGCCAGGCTGGGTTCTTCCGACTTCGACTCCGGCTCCGACGCGAACGTCTCGAAGGTGGAGATGGGTCTTCACTGCGGCAGCCACGTCGACGCGCCGCTGCACTTCCTCGCCGACGGCCGGGATGTCGCGTCAATGCCGTTGGAGATGTTCTTCGGGCCGGCCGTGGCGATCGATTGTCCCAAGCTACCAGGGCAGGACGTCACCGCCGAGGACCTGGCCGGCGTGGATGTTCGCCGAGGCGACATCGTCCTGTTCCGCACCGGCTGGGAAGAACGCAGCGGGACCGCGGCCCTTTTCGAGGGCCAGTGGCCTGGCCTGAGCGTGGAGGTGATCGAGACGCTCATCGCCCGAGGGGTAAAAAAAGCCGTCGGCGGTGACATAGTGTCGGCCGACAGCCCGGCCGGCATTGCCGCCGGTGCGCCGGCGCACGTCAAGGCCCTTACGGCCGGAATGGTTATATTTGAGGGACTGATTAACCTCAAATCTGTCGTCGGCAAACGGTTTACATTCATCGGCCTGCCCCTGAAGATTGTTGAGGGCGAAGCCTCCCCGGTGAGGGCAATAGCCGTGCTTGATGCCGATGACTGATCGGGTCGCCTGAGGAAGCATGTTGGCCCTTGCCGATCCCGCTCGCTTTGCCCGCAGGTTTTTTTAACAGCCGAACCTGCCTCATCGTCTGCCAGCGGATTTGCCGGCCAGCCAGCCGCTGGCAAATGCCCACTGAAGGTTGAATCCGCCGCTCGGCCCGTCAAGGTCCAGCAGCTCGCCGGCCAGGTACAGGCCGGCCAGCGATCGGCTCTCGAGCGTGTTTGGATTGACCCCTTGCAACTTCACACCGCCTCGCGTAACAAAGGCCGTCTCAAAACCCTCGGTGGCCGTTACGGTCAACTCAAGCCCACCCAACACACCGGCCAGCGCATCTCGGTTGGCCGCGGGCAATTGGGCCATGGTGGTTTGCCCCTCAACACCCGCCAACTCGCAGAGTACCTCGCACAACGATCGTGGCAGGTGTTCCCGGAGCATGTTGACCACGTTGCGGCGACCGGCTGAACTTCGCCAGCCTTCCAGCCGCCGGACCCATTCGGTCTCGCCGATGCCGGCCTCAAGCTCTATCCGCAACGGCACCGGCCCTTGCTGGAGCAACTGCGAAACCCGCCCGGATATATTCAACACCACCGGCCCGGATATGCCGCGTTCCGTCATCAGCACGTCGCCGGTCAGGCCGGTCTTGTCTTGGCCATGCAGCTCGATTCGCACGCGAACGTTGTGCAGGCTCACGCCGGCCAGCCGGCCGGGCCATTGCTCGCGGGTAACCAGCGCCACCAGGGCAGGCAACGGCTCGACGATCGCCATGCCCGCCTGGCCGGCCAGCGAGTAGCCGCCGCCTGTGCCGCCAAGGGTCGGCCAGCTTTTCCCGCCACAGGCCAGCACGACAGCCTCGGCGGCGATTCGCTCGGCCGACGCTGTCTCCACGCCCATCAGCCGACCGGAATCTATCCACAAGCTGCGGACCAGGCATCCGAGCCGAAGTGTAACGCCAAGTTGCTCAATTCTACGGCGGTGGGCGGCTTGCACGTCGGCCGATCGCTCACTTGCCGGCCAAACGTAAACACGATCGCGAACGATCGTCGGCACGCCCAGACTAGCCAGCAGGCTCCGCAGGGCCGTCGGACCCATCGCTGTCATTGCCGCGGTCATGAATCGCCCCTGTCGGCCGAAGGCAGCGATGAATACCGCCGGTTCAACGAGGTTGGTCAGATTGCAATGGCCGCCGCCGCTGGCGAGGATCTTGAGACCCGGCCGAGCCATCTGCTCCAGCAGCACGACACGCCGGCCTTCCTCGGCCGCGGCTATCGCGGCCATCTGTCCCGCCGCACCTGCTCCCACGACCGCCACGTCGAAGGCGGTCTGTCCTGCTTGTGAATCCATGGAGGCAATCTACTATTACATCAAGTATTATGTCAAATGGATGGGGTCGGCGAAGTAACAAAGGCGGCGTTGTGTTGCCTGTCGCTCTGGGCATGAGCGAGGTCGGCAAAAGATCTTCTTCAGCTTCACTAGCGGTACCGCTGAGCTGCACTTGCCGCCGGCCGACAGGGGATGGGTTGGCCTGTCACAGGTGCCCGTAGTGGATCAGTTCCACCGCGTTTTCGCTGAATGCCTCCTTGACGACCGGGTCGCACAGGGCGGCCATCTCCAGGCTGCGACTTGCCAGCAGATACGTCGCCGACGCGTCCAGGTCGTCACCGCAGCCAGGGTGGGTCATTATCTCCGTGACGCCCGGCCGGACCTCGCCGGCGGCCCGGAGCAGCCAGGGTACGTCGATTCGGCCGGTGTGGGCAATTCCCCAAGTGCCGCACGCACCCCGCAGATCGTTGCCGATAACTGCATTGACCGCGGCGAAAAGGTTCAACATTCTGCTGATCTGCCGTGCCCCAGCCGGTGCGGTCGGCCAATGTCGCCCGGCGAGCACCTCGCCGTGCCTACGGAGAAAGCGAATCCCATGCCGCCGCGCCAAGGCCACGACTTGCGTGTGAATGGGGGTGAATGCGTGTATGTGCCGATGGCTGTCCAGGTGCGTCGGCCGAATGCCGTGATCGACCACCCAGCCTATCTGGGCGTCGAATTCGGCAATCATGGCCCCGATACGCCGCGGGTCTCGAAGGCACCCGAGTATCGCCCCGGCACCCGTGCTGTTCATCACGCCGTCACTGTTGGCCAGGGCAAGACCTTCCTTGGACAGGGGTCGGCCCTGGCAGCCGTTCAGGTGAACCCCAACGCCTAGCTGAGGTGCATC
>JABMQG010000168.1 GCA_013203365.1 Planctomycetota bacterium
GTGTGACGCCTTCCAGCGTGGAACGACTCATATTCGTCAGGCGGATCTTGTAGTCGAATTCCTTGCCGACCAGAACTTCCTTTGGTGCCGACTTTTCCAAATACACGGTTCCGCCCTTCTCGCTTGCCGGCAACATCATGGTAACCGTCGAGCTTTCGCTACCGCCCAAGGGTTCCAGACGGGGTTGCGGGTTCGGCGGATCCGTCGGATTGGGCCGAGCCGGCGGCGTCGGCGCTATAGGCGGATTGACCGTCGATTCGCCAGGGGCCATGATGGTTTGATCCTGCGCACAACCGTTGAGCATCAGGACCGCCACGGCCAGCAAGGCTAGGGAACTTACAGTTTTCATACGATATCCTTTCCTTAACAAGGTGTCATCCGTTGAAGCAGCGTTTGTCCGCTTCCGACGGTACTTTGCTACTTATCTGCTACTGATCCGAGTAGATGTTAGTGCTCTCCGTCTCGTCCACCGGCGTCTTGAGCTGATCACTTGTCAGCTCGACCGCGAACCGGGCATCGCCGGCCTTCAGGGCCTTGGCCACAATTTTATAGGTCGCCCTGGCCTTGGCGTTAAGCGACTTTAGCGGGGTGAACGTGATGGTCTGGCCCTCGACGGTCTCCTTGGTCGGACCGCTGGCGGACACAAACCCCTGCTCAGCAGGCAGGATGCACTTGATCACGATGTTGGTGCCGGCAGCCGAGCCCTGGTTGGTCACCGTGATCGTGTAGGTCTCCTGCGAGCCAACCTCGATCGGGTCGGCCTCATCCACGCATTCCAGCAGGATCGCCGGGATGCCACGAATATCGGTGACGGCCTTGGCCGAACCCTTGGCACAGATGGCCGAGACAGTCGCGAGGTTCTCGATGTTCCCCATTACCTGGGCCTTGACGGTGAAGGTCACCTTCTTGGACCCTTCAGGCGCCAGGTCGCCCAGGTTCCAGGACAACTTTCCAGCGACCGGTTTTGCCCCGTCACTGGCGCTGACGAATATGCATTCAGCCGGGACCGAGTCCATCACGACGCAGTTCTTGGCAACGCCATCGCCCTTGTTCGTGACGGTGATGGTGTACGTAATGTCACGGCCGGCAAATCGGGTCTTAGGTGCATCTTTCACGATTGCCAGCACAGGCTGCCGGACGACCGTCCTGACCTCGTCGGTGGCGCTTATGCCTCCATCGCCGGTGACCTTGGCGCTGTTCGTGTAGGCGCCAGTCTTGGTGGCCATCACGGCGTATACAGCCTTCTTCACCTCGCCGGGGGCCAAGGTGCCGAAGTCCGACGTGACAATCGTGTGCTTCTCCATGTACACCAGCCCCTCGGGCAACTTGTCCTCTAGTTTCACATTCGTAGCGGGGGCGTCACCCGTGTTGGTGACGGTAACCGTGTACGTGATCGGTTCGCAAATCAGAACCTCGGCAGGAGCAGTCTTGGTCATCTTCAGTGCGGCGGCGGTTACGACCGTATCCGCAGCAGCCTCGGCCGCCAAGCCATAGTCAGCCGCGACCTTAGTTGTGTTATGGAACGTGCCGACCTTGGTAGTCTTGGCGATGACCCTAACTGCGGACTGCCCGCCAGCAGCGATGCTGCCCAGGTTCCAGGTCAGCGTCTGGCCAGAGACCTTTGCGTTCGGCTGGCTGGAGACATACTCGATGCCGTCCGGCACGTTATCGGTCAGCACCGTATTACTTGTGGCCACCTGCGATGGGTTAGTCACGACGATGTTGTACTCGATCTGCTGGCCGACCAGGGCCTTGGGAGTGGCGGTCTTGGCGATGCCGATCTTCGGGCCGATCCAGATCTTTCGGGTCATGCCGGTGGCCATGTGGGCCGCCGGCTTACAACACTTCTCATTGGCGGGACGAACCACGTCGATCTGCAACTCGTTAATGCCCTCGACAGGCTTAACCTGCTTTAGCATCACTGCAGCGAGCCCCTGGGCATCGGTCTTAACCGTCGCGACAGGTCCGCCACCGGGTTCCAACGTGGCTTCGGGGCCGCTGAGGATCTTGTAGGTTACCTCGTAGCCTTCCAGAGGCTTCATGTCAGAGTAGGTCGTGACCTTCGTAGTGAACTGGTGCGACGTCCCGATGGGGTTGGCGGCCTCCGGCGGCGGAAAAACCCACATCACATCGAACCAGTGTTTCTTCACAAAGGCCTTGTGCTTGTCCCAGTTGTGGATCCCGGGCGCGTAGGCCACCACGTACGACGTGCCTTCGATGGGGGATGTGATCACGCACCAGGTCTGGCCCGCGGTGAGGTGGATGTCATCCTCGGGATCGTCATTGCCGCGGGTCAGAACGTGCTTGAAGTTGTTGGTGTGGCTGACGGCAAAGCGGTTGTCAACCTTGTACCCGCGACTGGCGCGGATGCCGCTCTCGTCGACTTCGACGATCGACCCTACCCCGTCGGAGATCATCCAATCCACTCGCCGATTGGGCAGGGGCTTGCCGTTTTTGTCCGTTACCGTGGCAATGAAGATGTGCTGGGTGCCGACCGGGTTGACGGCCTCCAAAGGCGTCACTTCGATCGCCACCGCGAACGGATCCCAATTCGAGTAGTACCCGCCCTCGGGGGGTTTCGGGTGCGACGGGATCTGGTAGCCGGTGCCCGGCCACGTAAACGAGTGCGGCATGTAGTTCCTACAACCTGCGGACAGTAGCAAACCGGCAACAGCAACAAGCATGAATACTCGCGACTTGACCCTCATGATATGCTCCTTTCGTCTCATGGCCGTGGTGGTTATCACGGCGAGGTCCCATAGGCCGCCAAGGGATATTCCCAGCCGATAAGAAAAAATGAACCGCTAGGAAATGCACCCTTGGCTCTCGACCGAATAACACTTACGATGAATTATATGCATCAGCCATTTGGGCAAACCAATCGTTTTTAGAGGGGGGGCATTCGCCTGATCCGCGACAGGTCCAGCCGTCCAAGAGCGGCAAGGTCGTTGCCAAGGCATACATCGGCTGGCTGCAGCAGTACTTACGACGTAACAAGATCGCGAGACTCCCCCACCGCTGTTTCATCCAAGAACTGAACTCACGCTTCACACTGCCCGGGTGGAATTTCCAAGATGCACAGGCACCAGGGGGGCTTGGCTGGTCGGCTGGGTTCAAAGTCGCTTACAACCGAGCCAATGTCCGGCGTTTTGTCGCAATTGCCGATTCGACAACGGACCAACTGGCAACTGACACGGCGATATCGTAGAGCTGGCCAAGCGATTCCTTGGTCGGTGAGTGTTGCTGGTGAGCTGCAAAGCGATTTTCTGGACGTGCTGGATCTTTCACCGATCCTGCTTGAGTTCGAGGATCACCTTACTTAACTCGTGTTTGCTTCGGCTGTTGGCCGGTTTTTTAAAGGCATCAACAACAAGACCAAACTCATCAAACGCATGGGCTAAGGCTTCCGAGACGAGGAGTACTTTTTCCTCAAGATCCGTGCCGCCTTCCCCGGCATTCCGTATTCCGTGAAGATTAAAAAAAAAGGGAAATTTGAGGACGTTTTGTCTTGACAAAAACCCCATAACGTGTTACTTAATAAGATTGATTAGTTAAGAGGAAGAGATTCCTCACACACGTCTTGCGCATCAGTGTTTGTTTTGACCATTTCGAAGCAATGGGCGTTTTGAGGCGACCATATCTTTATTCAAGGAGATAAGTTATGAAAA
>JABMQG010000169.1 GCA_013203365.1 Planctomycetota bacterium
GCGTAGCTCAGTTTGGTAGAGTGCCTGCTTTGGGAGCAGGAAGTCGCTGGTTCAAATCCAGTCGCCCCGAGTTGTTCGAATAGAAGGCCGTTCAGCGAGATAACTTAACGGCTATATCTTTTCCAGACAAAGACTTGTGGCACCCATAGTGCGGTTCAAAGAGATTTCACGCAGAATCTGCTGTTTCATAGCCATCTTTGAACCCCGCCAGATCGCCACGGCGTTTTGCGTGAAGTCGTAAACCCACATCACCATGTCCCTGCAGTCCGCCAGGGTCTTCTCTACCTCGCTGAACCGGCGGTCGCGGATGCGTAGCGTCGCGCATGGCCGCGCAGCTCACCCCAATCTAAGCGCGGGTGCCGCGAAGCGAAATACCAATCGCACCGACCAGGCTTGACATTCTGCGGGCGGGGTCCTAGGTTTGGCCGATTCGTTCGGTTTAGAGGAGTCCGGAATGGATTGGTCGGCGTTGACTGCCAAGTTTGAGTCGTTCTTCGGCGTGGGCGAATTGCCGGCTGTGGTTCGGGCGCCGGGGCGGGTTAACCTCATAGGCGAACATACCGACTACAACGGCGGGTTCGTGCTCCCGATTGCAATCGAAAAGCAGACCGTCGCCCTCGTCCGCCCACGGGCCGACGTGCAGATCGTGTTGCGTTCGACCGGTGCCCAGGGCGAAGGCTCTGTTGGTCTGTCCGAGTGGATCGCCCCAGGCGAACCCAAGTGGGCCAACTACTGCCTAGGCGTGATTGCCGGGCTGAAAGATCGAGGCTTGCGCCTGGTTGGAGCGGACATCCTCTTCGACAGCGACATTCCCATCGGCGGCGGGCTGTCCAGTTCGGCCTCGCTGGAAGTGGCGACAGCTTTGGCGGTGCAGACGGCCTCGGGGACCGTGGGGACCGTGCCGCCGCGTGAGTTGGCGCTGCTTTGCCAGAAGGCTGAGAACACATTTGCCGGCGCGCCTTGCGGCATTATGGACCAGAGCGTCGTCGTCATGGCCCAGGCTGGCACGGCCCTGCTGCTGGACTGCCGAAGCGGCCAGACCCGTTACGTGCCGTTCGACAATCCCAACATGGTGTTGCTGGTGTGTGATACACAGGTCCGCCACGACATCGGCGAAGGCGGCTACGGCGTTCGCCGGTCGCAATGTGAATCGGCGGCGGCGAAACTGGGTCTACCTACGCTGCGCGACGCCTCGGCCGAGTCCGTAGCCCGATGCACTAAGCTCTCCGACGTCGAACGGATGCGTGTTCGGCACGTTATTGGCGAGATAGCCCGAACGACCGACGCTACGGCTGCACTGGGAGCCGGCGACTATGATGGGTTCGGCAAGCTAATGTATGCCAGCCACCAGTCGCTGCGAGATGATTATCAGGTCAGTTGCGAGGAGCTTGACGCTATTGTCGAGACGGCTCGCAACTGCCCCGGCGTGTACGGGGCACGGATGACGGGTGGCGGATTCGGCGGCTGCGCGATCGTGTTGGTCGAGGCCAGGCGTGGCGACGATGTAGCCCAGGCTATCGCCGTCGCCTTTGCCGACCGATTCGGCAGGCGATGCCCAATCTCCTTGACGCGGGCGGCGGGTGGAGCGTCGGTGGTGGGATAAGCAGGGCGCACCGCCGATTCAGGCGCGCATGCGTTTGCCGGCCGGCGTGTACGGACTGGCGGCCCCATGGGCGTGATACAAAAAGCTTATTGTGCGGACGGCGAGGCGAGATATAATCGAAACAGGCGATGGGCGTTCTGTCGCCGCGCGTGCTGCTGTTGCTCCGGTCGCTCTTCTGGCTCCATCCGCAACAGCAGCGGTAACATTATCCATGCAGACAATTCCACCTTTTTTCATCAGGCGTGAAACTGTCCATCGCATTGGGACAAGCTAAATTGACGTTTGACGTGTTAGGGCGGTCCTGGGCAAGAACGCACCTGGGAAAGGTCGATTAGAGAGGTAATCGTATGGGCGACACTTTTTCGATCGAAGTTGTATTTCGTCTTCTGGTCGCATCTCTGCTGGGGGGCATTATTGGTTTCGAACGTGAGATACATGGTAGACCCGCCGGATTACGTACACACATTCTCGTGTGTATGGGGGCAGCGGTATTCATGATGTTGTCGCCCTTTGTGGCATCATTTGACAAAGCTAACCTCGGTGACCCTGGACGGATTGCCGCAGGAATCGTTTCCGGAATCGGGTTTCTGGGCGCAGGAGCGATACTGAAGGAAGGGCTGACTGTTCGCGGGCTGACCACGGCGGCATGCCTCTGGATCGTAGCCGCAATAGGCATGGCCACAGGCGCCGGCTGTTACATTGCAGCCATTCTTACCACGTTCATCGCGTTATGTAGCTTGGTGTTGCTTCCTTATCTTGAGGCGCTTATCAGAAAAAACTCCTACAGGCGGCTGAGTGTCAGAACATCCAACGATGTGGACATGGCGAAGATTATTGCAGCCGTCAAAAGGAAAGATTTGAAGATTCTCTACTGTGATTTCGATCGCGATTACGAAACTGGAACGGCTACGACTACGTTGTCGGTCCGCCTATATCACAAAGATGCGACTGACAAGCTTGCTCATACCATTGTTAAGGCCTTAGAGGAATCAGACATTCAGTTAAGGGGGATTGATTGGAGCCATTGATTCCCGCGACCTTCTATGAGAATCGGCCTTGTGCCAAGACGGAACCTTCGCAGTGATTTCTTGCGCGGAAGGTTCATCCTGATACCATTGCCGATATTATCAACAGTCTTGCGGAACTTGTTGATAGCATAGCCTTCAGGCAGACGGTTTCACCTTATTCCAGGCCCGAAACCGTCCAGCGTATATGGACAAGCTAATTACAAAAGACATGGACCCCAAACGGAGGAGCATCCAATGAACAGAATCCTGGTCGGTATTATCTGTGTAATCGCCCTGGCAGTTGCCTTCGCCGCAGCCGCCGAACAACCCAGCAATTGGTGGCCGGAGCGGGCAGCCTTTGCGCCAACCAAGGGCGAGTTCCGCGACAAGCTCTCGCCGCTCAAGACGTACATCTATGAAGGAACGGATGCTCAGACGGTTCCGCTGGGCGATTCCAACCCCGCTGCCCCCGCCAAGGCCCTGGATTTCGATAAGACTACTAGCTTTGCATTGTCCCCCTGGCCAGCCAGCACGGTCTGGGCGCTAGGCGAGATTCAGCCTGGTCGTTATTGGGTGGGAATCCAGATCCACTCCGGCAGCAAGCAACAGCCTGACTTTGAGCAAGGCAACTGGATAACGGTTCGCGTCAACGGCTTGTGCGTCGATTTCCTCAGCCTCACTCCTCCGGTTCTGCTGAGCAATGGCCAGTACGCGGCCGAGATTCAGTCTGCCCAGACCCTGGGGCTCAAGGAAGGCGACCGTATTTCCATCAAAGGCAGCGGCGTGAAGTTCATCGGCAAGCTGATTCTCTACAAGGACCAGCCGTCGCTCGGGCCGGTGTTCCGAACGCCCAGCTACTTGGCCAGCGGCCGAACCGAGTTGTGGTTCACTCAACTTAGTGCCTACCCCAAGAGCGACGCCAAGACCGGTGTGGTGAGCTTCCTGGTCCGCAATCTGGCCAATGGTCCGCAAACGCTCGATGTTGATATTGACGTGACGGACTACTACGGAAAGAACGTCATCAAGAAGTCTCAGAAGCTCAACTTGGGCGATTTGGCCGCCCAGACGGGCTCGCTGGAATTCCCCATCGGCGACGCTCTGCGGTACCGGGCCGTGGCAACCATCCGCGATCAGTCCGGCCTGGTCAAGACCAAGTTCGCAGCCTTTAGGGCAGACGTAACAACAGGCCTCCGCCAGACGCTCAGCCTCAACGGCCGGTGGGAACAATCGCCCATGCTCAAGCAGTACCTGGTGGAAAGCCCGCCGGGCCCTTCGGCGGAATGGATGCCTTACAACGTGCCCGGCCAGATGAACTTCGGGCCCAACAAGAACGTCAGCCCGCAGTTCCAGGATATGCATGTCTCCTGGGCTAGGCGCTCGTTTGAAGTGCCTCAACGAATGATCGGCCAGCGCCTGGTGCTGACATTCGAC
>JABMQG010000015.1 GCA_013203365.1 Planctomycetota bacterium
CTTTTATACAGGCCTAACCCGCCATTCTGCAAAAGTCCAGTCACCACACAGAAACGAGGCAGATTCTGCGCCCCGAGAACAGTGGCTCCACGATGGGGCCGGCGTGCCGGCCGGTGTAATCAATCGCGCACGCACGCTGCTGCCGGAGCTTCAGGCCCACCTCACCGACGGACTGGAGCTGCCCGGCCCAGCCGCTACCACCCGCGACGCCGGCCAATTGGACCTGTTCGCCGATACCGACCAGACAGCAGGCATCATCCACCAGATCAAACAGGCCGCACTTGAGAGCATGACGGCCCTTGAGGCCCTCGACCTGCTCAGAAAACTCAAGGGCGAACTGCCCTGACGCTCGGCCGAACGGTCATGTTCTCGGTTATGCCCGATGCCGGCGGATGAACAATCCCACCCCTCCGACACCCAACAGGGCGCAACTGGCGGGGGCAGGCACGTAAGAGCCAAACGGCGCCAAGCCATGAACCTCGAAGACGGCGTCGTTGAAATCCCAATCGCTCTGGCCCCAGCGTCCGTCGGCGCTGAGATCCTCCCATCCAATCACGTAGTTGCCTACGACGTTATCGCTGAACCCGCCTGCGTTGCCGACGACCTGCCAGGTAACCATGTGATCGGCCCCGTAAGTGGCGCACTCGGGCAGCGACAACTCGTTGTCAGCCGCCAGAGAGCTCCAGACAGCGTTCTTGCCCACCGGCTCCAGGCCGAAGCGAACGACCGAACCGATCTCCGTGGGGGCAATGGAGGCGGACGGGGCGGGATCGAACCAGCCTTGATAACTGCCCGGCAAGTCGTTCTCGTCCAGCAGAACTTCCAGGTTATTGGGATTGGCCGGCCCGTCCAGCAACCCCAGGCGCATGGCGAAGCTGGCGAACTTTGCCTTGGCTTTGACGGTTGCCGCGTCCGGGCCGAGGAACTCCCACGTCTCATCGGTCACGACCGCCTGGGTGTCGTCGATTCGCTGAAGGTTCTCCAGTCCGTATAAATCAGCCAGGATATCGACCAGTGCCGGCTCACCGCTGATCTGAATCTCCGTGAATGCCGCCCGGGCAGTCCCAGCCGGCAGCAGAAGAGCCGAAACCGTCAGACCGACTATAATCGCAACAGTGGCAAATCGCATGCTTAGCTCCTTCCCACATAGCGGACACATAAAAAAAAACGTCTTGAAATGGACAGCCCCCGGCCCAAGGCCGAGTTTGCACGCCCACGCCACGGTACTGGGAAAATACAATATGGATTCCACCCATGCGAAGGATGCAGGCGGAAATGCGACCGCCGATCAAGAATGGTATGCCTGTTTTGAGGTCTGACTGTAAGAGACAATTGAGTAAGGCGTTAACTGTACATTCCTTTCGCAAGGGTAACTGGAAAGTTCTCAACGGCGAGCAGTTCATGGCAAGCAGCCGCCATGCGGCGACCAACCCACCTCATGACCGTGCGACCTGGTCGTTTTGCCTGTCTGTTAGACCTTGGCACATAAATAGTTACACATCGAATATCCTTCCCCAAGCAGGGTTGCCCGAATCCCCGCCGAGGTGCAGGAATGAAGTCGATCGGTGAAGACAAAATGGCTTAAATACATTGATCCTCTAATCCATTTGCGAAATAGGCTTATCTTTAACCGTGGTCTTGATTCACTGGGCCCCTTGGCAAGCCGATTAACTTTGATATCCGCCAGTAAGACTGTGGTCGATTTGAGTTGTCGAACAAGGGCTCGCGAAGCCCCACGGTGGTGTATAGGCAAACTGAAGCTGGCAGCCAATAAGAGAAGGGCAAACTAGCCGATTATCTGCCGGCAGATGGCGAATGGTCTTCTTGTTGTTGTTGGCGTGTATATAGTGACATACAATCCACTTGAACGAACGTTCTGGAGGCCGAAAGCAACTCCGTCAGTGTTCGAATTGACGGCGGCACGCGGTTTAGGAACGCGCAATGCCATGATTCGGCAACAATGGGCGCAACTGGAGCATCTCGAGAGCCGCTTGCTCCTGTCCAGTCTTGACCTGTGTCCGGCCTGCCCTTCTCAGACGGTGCAATTACCCCTGGGCCAAGAGCAAATCGCTATCACTGCTGGCTGGGATATCGCCCTGGTCGACGGGAGCCTCTATGAATATGAAAAGTTGGCCCAGTCGCTTACCGGGGCCGACCGTGTCGTCGTCTATGACGGGCAGAACGATTCAGCTAGCGACCTCCTTGCACGAGTGACTGAATTGGCC